>JAFQSA010000003.1 GCA_017409765.1 Clostridia bacterium
CAAACACATGTTTGGCGCTCCGCGAGCCATCCCTTGGCCCTGTTTTTGGTATCAAAGGTGGTGCAACGGGCGGAGGCTACTCCCAAATTTTGCCCATGGAAGATATCAACCTGCACTTTACTGGCGACTTCCACGCAATCACATCTGCAAACAACCTTTTGTGCGCAATGATTGACAACAGCATCTTCCAAGGCAATCCACTAAACATCAACCCCGATCACGTGGTGTTCAACCGCACTTTGGACGTAAACGACCGTGCTCTGCGTGGTGTTACAGTTAACGATGGTGTAAAGGACACAATCCCCCACAAGGAAAAGTTCAACATCACCGCCGCTTGCGAAGTTATGGCAATTTTGACACTTGCCGAGGACCTCAAAGACCTCAAGTATCGCCTTGGTAACATTTTGGTTGCCTACACGTTTGATGGCAAGCCAGTTTTTGCACGCGATCTAAACGCGCAAGACGCCATGGCAATCCTTTTGAAAGATGCTTTGAAACCTAACCTTGTTCAAACAATTGGTGGCACACCTGCATTTGTTCACTGCGGACCATTTGCTAACATTGCCCACGGTTGCAACAGCGTACTCGCAACAAAACTTGCAATGAGCTACGCCGACTACACCGTTACCGAAGCGGGCTTTGGTGCCGACCTCGGTGCGGAAAAGTTCCTGGACGTAAAATGCCGTTTTGCAAACCTCAAACCCAATGCCGTTGTTATGGTTGCAACCATCCGCGCTTTGAAACTTCACGGTGGTGCTGACAAAAACAACTTGGCAGTGGAAGACCTTTCCGCTTTGGAAAAGGGTATTTGCAACTTGATTCGTCACGTAAACAACATCAAAAACGTCTACAAACTTCCTTGTGTTGTTGCAATCAACAAGTTCACAAGCGATACCGATGCGGAAATTGCCTACGTTAAGCAAGAAGTGGAAAAACTTGGTGTACAAGCAATTCCAAGTGACGTTTGGGGCCAAGGTGGTCAAGGCACAATCGACCTTGCCAACGCAGTTGTGGAACTTTGCAAAGAAGATAACTCCACGTTTACCTTTGCTTACCAAGATGACGAAGACGTAAAAACAAAGATTTACAACGTTGCAACAAAGATTTACGGTGCAAAGGACGTTGCCTTTTCCGAAAAGGCTCTGGAAAGTTTGCGCAATCTTGAGCAACTTGGCATTTCCAAGATGCCGGTTGTAATTGCAAAAACACAATACAGTTTTAGCGACAACATGAAACTTTTGGGCGCGCCAACTGGATTTACTTTGCAAATCAACGATATCGAGTATCGTGGCGGCGCGCAATTCTTGGTGGCAATTGCTGGTAACATGTTGCTTATGCCAGGACTATCCAAAACACCAAACGCTGTAAACATGACTATTGATGACGAGGGTAAAATCGATGGACTCTACTAATACACAAAAGAGAAGAATCATGCACAGTTTGTACTTCAACTACGGCACAATGGGCAGTAGCAAGTCGGCACAAGCATTGATGGTAAAGTTCAACTACGAGCACAAAGGTATGAAAGTTATGCTTGTCAAGCCCGCTTTGGACAACCGTGGCGACGTGGATGGTCCCAAAGTGCGCTCTCGCATTGGTCTTGTTGCCGATTGCTTGACAATCACTCCTGAGCAAAGTTTTTTGGATTTGTTCGAAAGCTACAAAACAGAGCATGGTTGCGATTGCATCATCGTTGACGAAGCACAATTTTGCACAGCAGCGCACATCGACCAACTAAAGCAACTAACAAAGTTTGTGCCAGTTTTGTGCTACGGACTTTTGACCGACTTTACAAACAAACTTTTCGAAGGTAGCAAGCGCCTTGTTGAACTTGCCGATTCCCTTAGGGAAATCAAATCCGTTTGTCGTTGCGGTCGTAAGGCCACGGTTAACGCTCGCTTTGTCAATGGCAAGTGCGTAGATGATGGTCCAGTTGTACTTATTGGCGGAGACGAAAGCTACGTCAACATGTGCTATTGGTGCTGGCAGGACGAACTCAAAAAGAACAAATAACTAGAGGGCAGAGAAATTTCTCTGCCTTTTTTGATATCAAAATAGCCGTCAAGTTTGCTCTAAATTGTCCAAATTTTGCCAAAATTTCTCAAAATAAAAAAATATTGTTAAAAATTTTTTGTCAAAACTACTTGTCTAATTGCAAAAGTGACATTATACTATAGGGGCAAATGCTAAATTATACTGGAGAAATATTATGTTAGCGCTGATAAAAAGTTACGGAGTCAAAGGAATAGAGGGTTTCCCTGTCATGGCAGAAGTGGACATGCACGCTGGTATGCCCACCTACGACATTGTTGGTCTTGCCGATACTGCCGTAAAGGAATCCAAGGAGCGCGTCCGTTCCGCCATCAAAAACAGTGGCTACAACTATCCAGTTGCATCTTGCGTAATTAACCTTGCTCCAGCGGATGTCAAAAAGGAGGGCAGTCTGTACGACCTTCCCATTGCCATTGGCATGCTTGCAGCAAGCAAACAAATCCCTTACGAAAATCTTAAAAAGGCCGTTATGATTGGCGAACTTTCTTTGAATGGCGAAGTGCGCAAAATCAACGGTATTTTGCCAATGATCATTTCCGCCCGCCAACAAGGGGAAAATGTTTTTGTAATCCCCAAGGCAAACTCCGACGAAGCGGTGTTTATCGAAGGCGCACAAATCTACCCCGTAGCAACACTCCGCGAGGCAGTAGAGTTTTTGACAGGTCAAACGGAAATGCAACCCTTGGAAACTCGCAGTTGGCAAAAGGATTTGCAATTTAACCACAGCGACAACGACTTCAAGTATATCAAAGGCCAATTTGCAGCCAAGCGCGCAATGGAAATTGCCGTTGCAGGTGGTCACAACATCATCATGATTGGGCCACCAGGCGCAGGTAAAACTATGATTGCTCGTGCTGTGCCATCCATCATGCCCAACATGACCTTCGAGGAGGCATTGGAAGTTGCCAAAATCCACTCGGTATCCGGTCAGTTGGAAAATGGCTTTGTGTACGAGCGACCTTTCCGCACACCTCACCACTCGGCAACAATGGTTGCTTTGACCGGTGGTGGCAACAAGGCAAAGCCTGGCGAGATTTCCTTGGCGCACAATGGCGTGCTTTTCTTGGACGAATTGCCTGAGTACAACCGTCAAACGCTGGAAACACTTCGTCAACCATTGGAAGACGGCCAAATCACAGTTGCTCGCAACGCAATCAGTATTACATATCCAGCGGACTTTATGCTAATTGCCAGCATGAACCCTTGTCCATGTGGCAACTACGGTAGTGCCACAGCCGAGTGCAAATGCTCCGCTGCGCAAATCCACAAGTATTTGTCCAAGCTTTCCGGCCCACTTTTGGACAGAATAGATATCCACGTAGAAGTGGACAACGTTACCTACGACCAACTTCAGGAAGATACCCTTGCCGAGTCCTCAGAAGCTATCCGCAAACGCGTTAACAAAGCACGCGAAATTCAATTGGAGCGCTTCAAGGCAAATGGTCGCACTTGCAACGCGCAAATGACCTCTAGCGACATCAAAAAGTACTGCAAATTGGACCATCAAAGTGTCCAACTTGTGGAGGAATCATTCGCAAAACTCAACCTTTCCGCTCGTGCATACAACCGCATCTTGAAGGTTGCGCGTACCATTGCCGATTTGGAAGGCTCACAAAACATCACCGTTCGCCACATTGCGGAATCTTTGCAATACCGCACGTTGGACAGGAAGTATCGAGTGTAAACTATGTATTCTATTGAAGAAAAATTTTGTATATTGCTTGGCGAAAGGTTAGTTTCAGCAAAGAAGTTCTATAATATACTTAACAACTTCGAAACTGTTACGGAAGTTATCGAAAACTTTGCTACCGACTCCGCCATTGCACAAATTCTTGGCGAGGACTACCAAAAACTTGTCAACGATTGGACACAGGGCGGTGCGGATGATATAATTGCCGACATGCAACGCAACAACGTTGTGGCGATAACTTGTTTTTCCGACGATTTTCCACAAAACCTTTCGTATATTGACGACAAGCCCTATGTACTCTTTTGTCAAGGGGACGTAAGCTTGCTCAACTCCGAGTGTATGGCAGTTATCGGCACGCGCAAAGCAAGTGTCTACGGCAGAAAAGTTGCCAAGGATTTTACCGCTGTGCTTTCGGAACAATTTACCATCGTTAGCGGACTTGCCTACGGTATTGATAGCATTGCCCACGAATCCGCATTGGAACACGATGGCAAAACTATTGCCGTGCTTGGTAGCGGTGTTTTGCACATCTACCCAACTTCCAACAAATCCCTTGCGGAAAAAATTGTAGCAAATGGTGGCCTTATCGTAAGTGAGTACGGTCTACGCGAGTATCCCGCGCCATACCATTTCCCACACCGCAATCGAATTGTATCGGGACTTAGTCACGGACTACTTGTGTGCCAAGCACCTTTGAAAAGTGGCACAAACTCCACAGTAGAACTTGCCTTGGAGCAGGGCAAAGATATCTTTGCTGTTCCTGGTGAAATCTACGACATGGGCTTTTCTGGTAATAACAAACTTATCAAAAGCATGCAGGGCGCATGTGTAACCAGCCCTCGAGATATCATCGACTACTACCATCTTGATGCGCATCAAGTGGAAAAACAAACCTATCAATTTACCATCGAAGAGCAAACAATTGTCAACGTACTTGCGGAAAACGGCCAAATGACCTTTGACCAACTGTACCTTGCAACGCAAATACCCCTAGCGGAACTAAACTTTTTGTTGGCAAATTTGGAACTTAGAAGTATAATTGCAAAGTTACCCGGTAATGTCTACCGGATGTATGGAGATATTTAATGAAACTAGTTATTGTAGAGTCACCTGCCAAGGCGAAAACTATCGCAAAGTATTTGGGCAGTGACTACGTGGTACACGCTTCTCGTGGTCATATTTGGGATTTGCCTGTCAAGAGTATGGGTATCGATTTCAACAACAACTACGAACCAGAACTTGAAGCGCGCAAGCCGGAACAAAGGGAAACAATCGAACGACTCAAAAAAGCAGTAAAGCAAGCGGAACAAGTGTTCCTCGCAACCGACCCGGACCGCGAGGGCGAGGCCATTTCCTACCACCTTTTGTGTGCATTGGGATTGGATCCACAACAAAAAAACCGCATCATGTTCAACGAAATTTCCAAAAAGGCTGTCAACGATGCCATCCAACGCCCCGACTACATCAACAAGGGTTTGGTAGATGCTCAACAAGCGCGTCGCGTTTTGGATAGACTTGTTGGTTACACTTTGTCCCCCGTTTTGTGCAAAAAAATTCGCAACAATCTTTCCGCAGGACGTGTTCAATCGGCGGCTCTTCGCATCATTGTTGACCGCGAAAAGGAAATTTTGAACTTCAAACCAGAGGAATATTGGAATATTTCCGCAATTCTTCAAAAGAAGGGTGTCAAGCCACAATTCAAGGTAAACTTGACGGAGCGCAAGGGCAAAAAGTTCAAAATTACCAACAAGGACAAGTGCGACGAGGCTTTGGCAGTACTAAATGCCAATCCATTTGTTGTATCCAAGGTAAAAAAGACGGTTGCCGTAAGCAAGCCACAACCACCATTTACCACAAGCACAATGCAACAAGATGCGGTAAACAAACTCAAAATGTCCAGCGAAACCACAATGAAGATTGCTCAACAACTTTACGAAGGTATCGACATTGGTGGCGAGCATTTGGCTCTTGTAACGTACATCCGTACCGACTCCGTTCGCGTGTCCATCGATGCGCAAAACCAAGCGCGAAACTACATTGCCAACAAGTATGGTCCAGAGTACGTACCCACAAAGCCCAACTTTTACGTTAGCAAAAAGCAAGCTCAAGATGCCCACGAAGCAATTCGTCCCATCAACCTGGATATGACTCCCGAGTACATCAAGGACAAGGTTTCTCGCAATCAATATCTGCTTTACAAACTCATTTACGAACGCTTTTTGGCAAGTCAAGCAAGCCCTGCAACTTTCAACAGTACAGTTGTAACTGTCGAGTGTGGCGACTACGGACTGACTGCATCTGGCAAAACACCTTTGTTTGATGGTTACCTCGCTATCTATGCCGAAGCAAAGGGCAAAACTGACGAGGAAAAGGAAGAAAACGTTACCCTTCCACCTTTGGAAGTAGGGGACAATTTGAACCTTGTCAAACTTTCCAGCGAGCAAAAGTTCACAAAACCACCCACTCGCTATACCGAGGCAAGCATCATCAAAACTATGGAAGAAAAGGGCATTGGTCGTCCAAGTACTTACGCAACAATCATGCAAACGTTGTACAAGCGTGAGTACATCAAAAAGGATGGCAAGTACCTCGTTCCAGAAAACTTGGGCATTCAAGTTACCGAGTACCTCGAGCAATACTTTGGCGAAGTGGTGGACATTGCCTTTACTGCGGAAATGGAGGACAGATTGGACTCCATCGAAGACAACAACGAACCTTGGTACAAGGTTGTGGACAGTTTTTACCAACCTTTGAACAAAAAGGTATCTGTTGCAATGCACGGCGAAAAAATCCACGTTCAAGACGAAGTTAGCGACGTTCTTTGCGACAAATGTGGCAAGCCAATGCTCATCAAAACTGGTAGATACGGCAAGTATCTTGCTTGTAGTGGCTATCCAAGTTGCTCCAACATTCGCAGTTTGAAGGAAAAAACTCCACCAAAGCAAACAAACGTCCTTTGTGATATTTGTGGCGCGCCAATGTTGGAACGCGAAGGTCGTTTTGGCAAGTATCTTGCTTGCTCCAACTATCCACATTGCAAAAACACAAAACCCATCACCGAAGTGGTGGCAAAGTGTCCCAAGTGTGGTGGTAACGTTGTAAAACGCGCATCCAAGCGTGGCACAATTTTCTATGGTTGCACAAACTACCCAACCTGCGACTTTGTATCTTGGGATGTGCCAACGGGCAAACTTTGCCCAATTTGCCAAGCCCCATTGGTCTACAAGGAAAGCCGTGGCAAAAAAACTATTGTCTGCTCCACAAAGGGATGCAGCTACAAGGACGAAAGTAATCAATGAAAGTAAAAATTATAGGTGGTGGCTTTGCCGGTTGCGAAAGTGCCTACCACCTTTTGAAGCGTGGCGTGGAGGTCACTCTGGTGGAAATGAAACCCCACAAAAAATCTCCTGCCCACAAACTGGATACTCTTTGCGAAGTTGTTTGTTCCAACTCCTTCAAAAGTGACGACATTGGCACGTCAAGTGGCCTGTTGAAGGCGGAAATGCGCCTTTTGGATAGTATCGTCATCAAGATTGCCGAGCAAACAAAGGTGCCAGCAGGCAATGCGCTTGCCGTTGACCGCGACTTGTTTAGCCAACAAATGACGCAAACTTTGCAAAGTTTCCCCAATTTTACAATGCAAAACTACACCGAGGACAGCCTTTCCACCGATGGCTACGACTTTGTTATCGTGGCTACTGGTCCACTTACTGACGAAAGTTTGATTCCTGCCTTTCAACAAATCTTTGGCGACGACTTTTTGTACTTTTTTGATGCTGTTGCGCCCATTGTCACAGCGGAAAGCATCAATTTCGACAGTGCATTTGTTGCAAGTAGGTACGGCAAAGGCGATGCCGACTACATCAACTGTCCAATGAACAAGGAGGAGTATTTGGCATTTTACAACGCCCTTATCTCCGCGGAAACGGTGGAACTAAAGGATTTTGAAAACAACGTTTTCGAAGGTTGCATGCCTATCGAAGTTATGGCTAGCCGTGGTTCAGACACAATGCGTTTTGGCCCACTAAAGCCTGTTGGACTACGCGACCCACGCAAGCCGGAGGAAAGACCCTATGCAGTTTTGCAACTACGCAAGGAAAACCAAACAGGCACGTTGTACAACCTTGTTGGTTTCCAAACTCACCTCAAATGGGGCGAACAAAAGCGTGTATTTAGCATGATTCCCGCATTGAAAGATGCCGAGTTTGTTCGCTACGGTGTTATGCACCGCAATACATATATCAACGCACCCAAGTTTTTGAATGGTTGCTTCCAACTTAAAAGCAATCCAAAGTTGTTTTTTGCCGGCCAACTTACCGGTGTGGAGGGCTACATGGAGTCCGCCGTTAGCGGTTTGGTGGCAGCGTTGCAAGGTTATCGCATTTTTAGCGGACTTGAGCCATTGGACTTTACCAATTACACAATGACAGGTGCGCTTTGCAACCACATTGCCGAGGACTTTGGCGACTACAGCCCAATGAACTCCAACTTTGGCATTTTGGTTCCATTCGAGGAAAAAATTCGTGACAAATCAGCTCGAAAGTTAGCATACTCCGAGCGTGCAATACAAAAAATGAAACAAGTCTTAGGCTTGTAGGAGGTAAACCATGGCAGAAGTATTTTCTGATACAATCAAAGGTACAACCATATGTGCAGTAAAGCGCAATGGCAAAATTGCCGTTGCAGGTGACGGCCAAGTTACTGCCGGCCAAAGCGTAATTATGAAAGGCAACGCCGTAAAGGTAAGACGCATCTACGATGGCAAAATTATCACAGGTTTTGCTGGTAGTGTAGCGGACGCCTTCACTCTTTCGGAAAAGTTCGAAGAAATGCTCCAAAAGTTTAGCGGAAACCTTCTTCGCTCCGCTGTGGAAGTTGCTCAACTTTGGCGCAGAGATAACGTTATGCGCAAATTGGAAGCAATGATGATTGTTGCCGACAAAGAAAACGTATTTTTGCTTTCCGGCACAGGGGACGTTATCGAGCCAGACGATGGTGTTGTGGCAATCGGTAGTGGCGGAAACTACGCTCTTGCTGCGGCAAAGGCACTCTATCGCAACACCGATTTGTCCGCTAGCGAAATTGCTCGCAAGGCATTGGAAGTTGCCAGCGAAATTTGCGTATTTACTAACGGTCATATCACCGTTGAGGAGGCATAGTTATGACACCAAAACAAATTGTTGCCGAATTGGACAAGTATATTGTTGGCCAATTCAATGCAAAAAAAGCAGTAGCAATTGCTTTGCGCAACAGATATCGCCGTAGCAAATTGTCCCTTGCCGACCGCGAGGAAATCACACCAAAAAACATCATCATGAAGGGTCCAACAGGTGTTGGTAAAACGGAAATTGCCCGCCGTCTTGCAAAATTGGTAAAAGCGCCATTTTTGAAGGTGGAAGCAACCAAGTACACCGAAGTGGGCTACGTTGGTCGCGACGTAGAACGCATGATTCATGACCTTGTTGAAGTGGCAATTCGCCTTGTCAAGGACGAGCGCTACAAGGAAGTTGAGCATCGCGCCTTCCAAATTGCCGTAGAACGCGTTGCGGAACTGCTCATCAAGCAAAGCAAGGACCTTCCCGAAGGTATCACAAAGGCTGCGCTTGTGGACGAAGTTTACCGTCACAACCTTGACCAAATGTTGGTGGAAATTGCCGTTCAAGACGTACCAAAGCCAGTGGATTTGCCTGCTGGCGGTGGCGAAATCAACCTTGGTAGCATCTTTGGCGACATCATGCCAAAGAAAATGAAAAAACGCACAGTAACCGTTGAGGAAGCGTTGCGCATTTTCTCCGCGGAAGAAAGCGAAAAACTTATCGACTTGGACAGCGTGGAGAGCGAAGCATTGAAGCGTGCGGAAAACGACGGTGTAATCTTCATTGACGAAATGGACAAAATCGCCGGCAAATCTTCCCAACACGGCCCAGACGTTTCCCGCGAGGGTGTTCAACGCGACATTTTGCCTATTGTGGAAGGTTGCACGGTAAGCACCAAGTACGGCAACATCAAAACAGACTACATTTTGTTTATTGCAAGTGGTGCATTCCACGTGAGCAAGGTTTCCGACCTTATCCCCGAACTTCAAGGTCGTTTCCCTGTGCTCGTAGAGTTGGATAGTTTGGGCGTTGACGAATTTGTAAAAATTCTTACCGAACCACAAAATGCCATCACCGAGCAATACAAAAAGTTGTTGGCAGTAGACAACATCGACTTGCAATTTGCACCAGATGGTATCCAAGCTATTGCAAACGTTGCGTATGAGCAAAACAACACGTTGGAAGATATCGGTGCGCGTAGACTTCACAGCATCATGGAGCACATTGTGGAAGAAATTTCCTACGATGTCGAGGAGGACAGCCCACAAAAAACAATTGTCATCGACAAGGCTTTTGTTGAGGCCAACTTCCGCACCGAGTCGCGCAATCTCAAAAAATATATTTTGTAGGACACACTAATGAAAGAATATGGAACAGTTGTAAAACTTAATGGCGAGTTTGCCCAAGTGCGCATTGGTCGCAATTCTGCTTGCGCATCTTGTGGCAAATGTGGCATGACGGAAAAACAAAAGTTCGTGGATTTTTATACCAAAAACACCCTTGATGCCAAGGTTGGCGACCAAGTTGAGTTGGAAATCCACGACACAAACACATCCAAGTTGGCATTTATCGGCTACATTTTGCCTTTGATTCCAGCACTGGTGTTGATGTTTGTTGCGCTTGCCTTTCTCAATGAGTTGTGGGCAACTTTGCTATTCTTTGTTGGTCTTGTTGGTGGATTTTTTTTGGTTGGTGCCATCGACAAAGCCAAAAAACGTAGGTGGATGTCCAGTCCTACAATGACAAAAATAATCAACCAAAACAAAAATACTAATCAAACGGAGGAAAAACAATGAGTAATCTTTTAGACGTATCCAAAAACTTTGACGAATTTATTGCCGAAGGTGTAGTGGTAGTGGACTTTTTTGCAACTTGGTGTGGCCCTTGCAAGATGCTTGCTCCAATTTTGGACAAGGTTGCAGGCGATATGCCACAAGTAAAGTTTGGCAAAGTGGATGTAGACCAAGCAATGGATCTTGCAAGACGCTTTGGCATCCGCTCCATTCCTGATGTGCTCATCTTTAAGGATGGCGCCCAAGTCGACCACATGTTGGGCCTTCGCGACGAAGAGGAAATTGTAGAAACAATCTCACAATATCTCTAAAATTAACAAAAATCCTTTGCAAACCGCAAAGGATTTTTCTTTTACGTATTTTCCAAAAGTATTGACAAACTTTTAGTAACATAATATAATTGTTTTGTAATATACTGCGGTAGTGTGTTTATCGTAGTGATGCAATTTGTACACACTCATGGGAGACAAGGATGAGCGACACAATTTTGGAATTTGCGCAATCGTACCATACCGTCTACAAGAACCTGTTTAACGAAAATGCTACAAAACTTTTCGATAACCTTGTGGCAAGTTCTGGCGTGGATGTTGTCCAAAACAGACGTAGCGCAAACGAATACCGCACGGCCCAAAAGGCGGTTGATAGTTTGGAAAAAAAGACAACTGGTATTAAGGTAGGCAAAGGTTTTGCCATATTTGGTATCATTGTTGCGATAATCGCGGTTATTGTGTGCTGTTCTCTTATCACGGAGAACCACGATGGAGATGTTTCTACCCTTGTTATTATTGCAATTGTTGCGGCTGTTGTTGCGATTGGCTTAATCTTGCTAATAACCTTGCACATTAACAAGCGACTTAAGCATTTTAACGAATTACTAGAGAAAAAGCGCGACCACGCCAAAAAACTTTATCAAACTTGTATCGACCAAATTTCCCCATTGTTTGGCTACTTCAAAGTTCAGCACACCTACGAACTTTGTCAACAAACCTTGCCGGAAATAACCTTTGACAAAAACTTCTCCATGGGACGCTACTTCCAGTTGCATCGCAACTACGGCTTCCAGGAAAATCTTGCCGACAACGAGTCCACTTTGGGTATCTTTTCCGGCGAAATTTTGGGTAATCCTTTTGTAGAAGAGCGCCGTCTAATTCAATCCATGGGCACTCATACCTATCACGGCTCACTTACCATCCATTGGACAAGTATTCAACGTGATTCCAAGGGCAACACTCGCACGGTGCATCACACCCAAACGTTGCATGCAAGCGTAACCAAGCCCAAACCATACTACCATCAAAAAACAACGCTAATCTACGGCAACGATGCCGCGCCCGATCTCAGTTTCTCCCACGAGCCAACACATGCAGAACGCTGGACCAAGGGAGAATTGGAGCGCAAAGTTCGTCGTGGCGCACGCAAAATTGAAAAGATGGCGGAAAAATCTCTGCTAAAGGGCGGTACCTTTACAGAGTTTGGCAACGAGGAGTTCGACGTTATATTCAACGCTACCGAGCGCGACCACGAAGTGCAATTTAGATTGCTGTTTACTCCACTTGCACAAAAGAATTTGCTGTTTTTGATGAAAAACCCCAAGCCCTATGGCGATGATTTCTACTTTGTAAAGCGCAAAAAACTCAACTACATTTCTAGTGAGCATGGCCAAAACTGGAATTTTGATCCAAGTGTGGATAGATACCTTTCCTACGACGTAGACCTGTGCAAAAAGCAGTTTTTGGCCTACAATAACGACTTTTTCTGCAACATCTACCACGAACTTGCTCCATTGATGTGTATTCCACTTTACCAACAACACAAGGCAGAGGAGTACATCTACGGCCAAGATGCATCATCTTATAGGCGCAACTTTACCTCCTTCGAGGCGGAGTGCCTTGCCAACACGTTGAACAAAATGTCCATTGCACCAGACGATTGCCAAACGGAGGTAATACTCAAAACGCAACTTATGCAAATGGAAAATGGTGTAGACAAATTGATGCTAACAGCGCACGGTTTTACCACAATCGAACACGTGGACTACATCAGCACCTTTGGTGGCGATGGTCGTTTCCACAACGTGCCAGTACGCTGGCTAGAGTACATCCCCGTTCAAAGGAATACATTTATCGAAGTTCGCGAGAGCGAAGAACAACAATCCCAATCAACAAGGATTTTCAAGCACGGCTTACTTGCTCAGTTGCTTAACTTATAAAATCAACAAGGAGAAAAAACTATGGCAAATCAACTTGACGAAATGAACACCCAACCACTTGATAACGGCAGAGATGTTAACGTTATCGCTAAACAAATTCCTGTAAAAGTAGGCTTTGGTTCCACATTGTTCGAAATTATGCTTTGGGTACTTGGTATCATTCCTGGCGTAATCTTCCTCATTCAAAAAATCAAAGCGCAAAACTACTTCCGCGCTTTGGAACAAAAGATCCAACACGCAGCATCTCAAATTGATAACTACCTCGAACAACGCGTTATGATTTTGAAGAACTGCGCTGCATTGCTTGACAAGGCAATTCAACTTGATACCGAAGTGTTCACAAAGGTGGCTGCATACCGCGCTGGTAGTGCTATCACGGACGAAGGTCGTAATGAACTTGCTCAAACTTTGGATCAAATTGGCACAAGTATCAACGTTGCAGTAGAGCAATATCCAGAACTCAAAGCTCACCAAGAAATCCAAGATGCAATGCAACAAAACTCCTACCTTCAAAAGGAAATTACAGCCGCTCGCGAAGTGTACAACGACACAGTTCTTGCTTGGAACACAGCAATTTTCCAATGGCCTGTAAAGATGATTGTTGCAGCACGCGCTGGCTACACAACACGTATTCCTTTTGCAACCACTGCGGAAATCAAACAAGAAGCACGCGGTGTATTCTTCTAGGATTAACAAGCAAATATCAAAACTCCAAGGACGTTGTCTTTGGAGTTTTTTTGTTGCAAAATTTTTAGTTTAGTGCATATAAAACGTTTGACTATATGCAATAATAGTAGTAAAATAAATCATAGTAAATTAGTAGGAATTAAAAACTATGAAAATGTCATCCAAAGCAAGATACGGCTTGTACGTAGCCGTGGAACTTGCCAAACGTTATAGCGATACCGACGTGGTGTCTGTTGCTTTGCTTGCGCAATGCACCGGCATTACGGAAAAGTATCTTGAGCAAATCATCGCCATGATGAAAAGGGCAGATATCGTCCTATCTAACCGTGGTGCAAGTGGTGGTTACAAACTTGCAAGGGCCCCACAGGATATCTCCGTTGGGGAAATTTTGCGTGTTCTCGAAGATAACTTGCAAATTGTCGATTGCATTCACAAGGATTGTGCAAACGGTTGCAACTGCGTATCCCGCAACCTTTGGACAAAACTAAACGAAAACATCAATTCCTACCTTGATACAATTTCCTTACAACAACTAGTAGAGGACAAACTATGAGAATCTATTTCGACCATGCAGCATCAACACCTTGCGACCCCCGTGTTGTCGAGGCAATGATGCCATATTTTACAAACGACTTTGGTAACGGCGATAGTCAACACTCCTTTGGTCGCGATACTGCCAAAGCCATTGCCGATGCTCGTGCAACCATCGCAAAACTTATCAATTGCCAACCCAACGAACTGTACTTTACCGCAAGCGGTACCGAGTCGGACAACTGGGCTTTGAAGGGTGCGGCATTTGCTCGCAAAAACAGGGGTAATCACATCATTATTTCTGCAATCGAACACCATGCTGTGCTTGTTTCTGCCGAGTGGCTTGCAAAGCAAGGTTTCAAGGTAACTTTGCTTAAACCTGACGAAACGGGCATTATCAACGTTTCCGAGTTGGAAAAGCACATCGATGACCAAACAATCTTGGTATCCATCATGCATGCCAACAACGAAGTGGGCACAATCCAACCCATCAAGGAACTTTCAAAGGTTGCTCACGACCACGGCGCACTTTTCCATACCGATTGTGTTCAATCAGTTCCATACATGCACATAGATGTTAAAGACATTGGTGCTGACATGATTACTTTCTCTGCACACAAGTTCTACGGACCAAAGGGCGTTGGTGCTTTGTACATTCGTAACGGCCTCAAAATTGACAAACTTGTTAGTGGTGGTGGCCAAGAGCGCTCTCAACGTGGTGGCACAAGTAACACACCAGCCATTGTTGGTATGGCAAAGGCATTGGAAATTGCCAATGAGCAAATGGAACAAAACAACGCACATATCGCAAAACTTCGCGACCACTTTGTGGACCGTGTACTTGCGGAAATCCCCTATGTTCGTTTCAACGGTAACCGCGACCATCGCGTGCCAAGTGTTGCTAACTTTTCCTTCGAGTTTGTCGAGGGGGAAGGCATCTTGATGCTGATGGATCTTGCAGGTGTTGCCGTTTCCAGCGGATCAGCATGCAGTAGCGGCAGTTTGGATCCATCTCACGTATTGCTTGCAATGGGTGTACCCATCGAAGTTTCCCACGGATCTATCAGATTTTCCTTTGGTAAAAACAACACCATGGAAGAAGTAGACTACGCGGTAGACAAACTCAAAGATACAATTGCGCGCTTGCGTCAAATGTCACCGCTTTTTAACGTAAAAACAGGAGGAACCTACAATGTATAATTCTAAAGTTATGGAAGCATTTGCTAACCCACAAAACGTTGGTGTCATCGAAAACCCAAGTGGCGAAGGCACAGTTGGTAATGCAAGTTGCGGCGACATCATGAAAATCACTCTCAAGATTGAAAATGACGTCATTGTCGATGCCAAATTCCAAACTTTTGGTTGCGCTGCAGCCATTGCTACAAGTTCCACGGCAACACAAATGATCATTGGTATGACTGTTGACGAAGCATTGCAAGTTACCAATGCCAAAGTAGTGGAAGAGTTGGAAGGTTTGCCTCCACAAAAAATGCACTGTTCCGTTTTGGCGGAAGAAGCCATCAAAAAGGCAATTGAAGACTACAAATCCAAAAAGCAATAGTTCCACTTTGTAGTTGTATAATTTTTGCAAACCTTTGCAAACTAAAAGTACAACACATTTTGGAGGAAACTAATGCGTAGATTTTTGACAGGTCTAGCCCTTGGTGCGGCAGCGGGTTTGGCAGTAGGCCGACTTCCCAAAGTTAAGCAAGCAATGACAAAAGGGCGAAAGAAAATCAAAGAACTAACTAAATAGTCACCAAAGATACTGTGCCCATTGGCGCAGTATTTTTATTTGGTAACAAAAAAACATCAGCCCATCTCAATGGGCAAAAACACAAGTAGGGCAAATCTTGCTGGTTTGTCTGTGTTTGGACGTTCAAATCTGGGCAAAAGTGCACACTTTTTTGCAAGTACACGCAAAATTGTTTCAAAAAATGATGTAATTATTTGCAATCTGTGGTATAATGCCTTTATAATCTATTCAAAGGAACAAAATTATGGGCAGAATTATGGCTTTGGACGTGGGCAATGTCCGCATTGGAATTGCTGTGTCCGACTTGATGGGAATCATCGCTAATCCATTGGAAACCTACACTCGCAAGGGCAATCTTGCCGTTGACGCCGAGTACATTGCCAATTTGGCAAAGCAAAAGGAAGTATCTTTGTTTATTTCCGGCTTGCCACTTAGCCTTTCCGGTGGAGAAAACGAGCAAACTCTCAAAACTCGCGAATTTATCGAAGAACTACAAAAGCACACCGATATTCCAGTAAAGTTTTTGGACGAACGCTTTACAACTTTGTCTGCCGAGCGCGTGCTCATCCAAGGCAACGTTCGACGCGAAAACCGTAAAAAAGTTATCGACAAGGTTGCTGCAACCATCATTTTGCAAAACTATTTGGACAGCAAAAACTAAAAATAAAAACAATATTTTGGAGGTATATTATGGCTGAAGAAAAGAAACAACATCATTGTGACTGTGGTTGCGACCACGATCATCACGATCACGACTGCACATGTGACCACGATGGCGATTGCGATTGCGGTTGCGAACACGACGACGTAGTAGTGTTGCAAGACGAAAACGGCAACGACGTTGCTTTCCACTACATCACAACTTTGGAACACGAAGGCAAAGAATACGTTTACCTTCAATCTGCTGACGAAGAGGATGACAACCTTGCAGTTGAAATTTTCGAACTTCAAACAGTAGAAGAAGATGGCGAATTGTTCGACACATTGCTCCCTATCGACGACGATTTGTACGAAATCATGTACGAAAAACTCATGTTCGAACTTGCTAACGGCTCCGACGACGAAGAAGAGTAATCTCAAAAGCTAAAAGACCGCGTTTTGCGGTCTTTTTTGTTGCAATTTGTGCGTTCTAAGCATGTCCAGGCAATGTCCGGCACGTCAAAGATAATTGTTTTAGCGGGATTTATACATTAAAACGCAAAACTTTGAGTATCGACAACTATTTAATTTGGATTTGCACCTAATTTTACTATGTAAACGGCGTTGTAAGTCAATTTTATCGAGCATTATCTTCATCAATTTGCCGTACGCTATACTGGAGAAGTGTATGAACAGACCGATTGCCTTGTTCGATTCCGGTGTAGGCGGACTAACCGTACTAAAAAGCGTCATGGAACTTTTGCCTTGCGAAAACTATCTATACTTTGCCGACAATGGCTACTTTCCCTATGGCACAAAATCGTATGCCGATTTGCGCCTGCGCCTTGCAAAATTGCTCAATTTTATGGAAAATTTCACTCCTAAAGTGGTAGTTATTGCTTGCAACACAGCATCTTTGCACGTGGAATATTTGCAAAATTTAACAAATATCCCAATCATTGATGTCGTCACGCCCACTTGCAAACATGTGGAAAGCGTAACGATGAATAAAAAAGTGTGCCTGCTTGCAACAGATGCAACTGTGCAATCGCAAAAGTATCAACAAATTCTGCAAAAAGTCGGTGTTGATGTGGTTGCTGTACCTTGCTCGGACTTTGTCCCCATTGCGGAAAGTGGTGTGTGCGATACAACAGCATTGGATATCATTTCTAGCAAACTCCAACCAATTTCCCATATTGATTTTGACACGGTAATCCTTGGTTGCACCCATTTTGGCTTGATTAAAAAGCAAATTTTCAACGTTTTGGGCGTTCGCAACTATGTTCAATGTGGCAATCCAACAGCAAAGGTGCTGTTTGATGTGTTGCAAAATAGCAATTTGCTTTCAAACGCAACAAAAGGTGGGCTAAACATTTTTACTACTGGCAAAACTCAAAGTGCAATCAAAGTTTGCAAACAACTTTCGCTACGATTTGAGTGCATTTCAACGGTGCAAATTTGATATAATTGTGTTGTTTTGTTAACAGCACCGTTCAAGCACAAAATAGTGCAAAATTGTGCAAAAAAGTGTCAAAAATGGCCGTTATTTTGTTGCAAAACAATTTGCATTGTGCTATAATCTATTAGGTTTAATTCGCATTTGTGACTATTTGTTCGCTGTGCTAGGTTTTGCCACCTAGTAGCGGATGGAGTTTGATGTCGCAAAGAGGTTAAAAACAATATAAAATATAAGGAGAAAACAAAAATGGCAGTTGTATCAATGAAACAACTTTTGGAAAGTGGTGTACACTTTGGTCACCAAACCAGAAGATGGAACCCCAAAATGAAGAAGTATATCTACGCAGAGCGTAACGATATCCACATCATCGACCTTCAACAAACAGTAGCACAAGCAGAAGTTGCTTACACATTCGTTCGCGACATCGCTGCAAGTGGCAAACCCATCTTGTTTGTTGGAACAAAAAAGCAAGCTCAAGAAGCTATCAAGGCAGAAGCTGAGCGTTGTGGTATGTACTACATCAACAACCGTTGGCTTGGTGGTACATTGACAAACTACAAAACAATCAAGTCCCGTATCGAAAGACTCAACAAAATCAACCAAATGGAAAAACTTGGCGAACTTGACCTTCTTCCTAAGAAGGAAGTTGCAAAACTTTTGGAAGAACGCAACAAGTTGGAAGCAAACCTTGGCGGTATCAAAGATATGAAGGGTATGCCTGGTTGCATCTTCATTGTTGACCCCAAAAAGGAAGCAATCGCTGTTGCCGAAGCACACGCATTGAACATCCCAATCGTTGCTATCGTAGACACAAACTGCGATCCAGACCAAGTTGACGTTGTTATCCCTGCAAACGACGACGCTATCGGCGCAATCAAAGTTATTGCATCCGTAATTGCTGGCGCTGTTATCGAAGCTAAAGAAGGCATCGTAATGGCTGCTCCAGAATCCAACGATACTACAACAAGTGAGGAATAATATAATGGCTAATTTTACTAGTGCTGATGTAATGAAACTCCGTGAACAAACAGGCGTAGGCATGATGGACTGCAAAAAGGCTCTCGTTGAAACAAACGGTAACTTTGACGAAGCAGTTAAGTACCTTCGTGAAAAGGGTATGGCATCCGCTGCTAAAAAGGCAAGCCGTGTTGCTGCAGAAGGTCTTGTAAAGTGCGTTCTTGCAGATGACAAAAAGTCCGGCGTTATCGTAGAAATCAACTGCGAAACAGACTTCGTTGCTCGTTCTGACCAATTCATCGCATTGATCGAAAACGTTGCTAAACACCTCCTCCAATCCAACGCTACAACAGTAGAAGAGGCTATGGAAGAAGCTTACTGCTTCGACACAACAAAAACTTTGACAGTTTTGTTTGGTGAAGCAACCGCTACAATCGGCGAAAAGATCTCCTTCCGTAGATTCGAAAGATTTGTTGCATCCGAAGGCGTTGTTGCAAGCTACATCCACATGGGTGGTAAAATCGGTGTTTTGGCGCAATTCGACACAACAGCATCTGCTGATCAAGTTGCAGAACTTGCTGCAAACGTTTGCATGCAAATTGCTGCAAGCAAACCACAAGTTGTTTCCATCGCTGACGTAGATCCTGCTCAAGTTGCATCCGAAAGAGAAATCTTGACAGTTCAAGCAAGAAACGAAGGCAAGCCCGAAGCAGTTATCGTAAAGATGGTAGAAGGCCGTATCCACAAGTACTACAAAGAAGTTTGTCTTCTTGAACAAGAATACGTTCGTGACGGCTCTCTCTCTGTAAAGAAGGTTGTTGCTGAAACAGAAAAGCAAGTTGGTGCATCCATCACAGTTGCTAAATTTGTTCGTTTCGAAATGGGCGAAGGTATCGAAAAGCGTAAGGATAACTTTGCACAAGAAATCGCAGAACAACTTAAGAAATAATCCACGATTATTCGAAGAGGACAATGGCAAACATTGTCCTCTTTTTGCAAAATTTTGCTTGTGAGGTAACTATGAACAAATACAAACGTATTGTACTCAAAGTAAGTGGCGAGGCTTTGGCTGGTACCAACAACCATGGCATCGCAAATGATGGCGTTGTAGCCGTTGTAAAGGAAATCAAACAAGTGGTGGAACTTGGCGTTCAACTTGGTGTTGTTGTT
Organism: Clostridia bacterium; assembly: GCA_017409765.1. GTDB lineage: Bacteria > Bacillota > Clostridia > Christensenellales > CAG-314 > Fimimonas. The sequence goes on from JAFQSA010000003.1 coordinate 20,040, forward strand.
GGCGGTGGAAACTTTTGGCGCGGACGCACCTGCGAGGATATGAATCGTGCCACAGCCGACTACATTGGCATGATGGGCACAGTTATGAACGGCCTTGCTCTTGGCGAAGGCTTGACTGCCGCTGGTATCAAAAACAAGGTTGTAAGCTCCCTTGCAATCGACAAGGTGTGCGAAACCTACTTTTTGCCAAACGTAAACAAGTATCTCGAGGAAGGCTACGTTGTAATCTTTGTTGGTGGAACGGGTTCTCCATTCTTCTCAACAGATACGTGTGCATCCTTGCGCGCTTGCGAAATTGGTGCTGATGCCGTTTTCTGCGCAAAGGCAATCGATGCTGTGTACGACAGTGACCCAGCAACAAATCCCAATGCCATCCGCTATGACGACATCACTTTTGACAAAATCATTGCCGACAATCTCAAAGTATTGGATTTGACATCCGTTGCAATGTGCAGAGAGTACGATATGCCTGTGGTGGTGTACAGCAAAGATGAGCCTAACGGTATCATCCGCCTTTTGAGTGGCGAAAAGTTTGGCACAATCATTCACAAATAATTCAGCGTTATTTTAGTTAAATTTGGTACAATACCCCATGTGATGGGGCTATGCTTGCAAATTTTTTTCTGCAATTAGCAAATAGGTATTGAATTTATCTACAAAATATTGTAAAATATAGTATCAACTATTATATAAGGAGTTATCTATGAACTACGCGACCCCACAAATTGAAGAAATCTTTATGGACTTCGAGTTCGATTGCGAAAAGGCAATTGACTATATGAAAGGCGAATATGCCGTTATGAAGGCAGGACGCGCCAATCCAAAATTGGTAGAAAACATCAAAGTTGACTACTACGGAGCAATGACGCCTATCAAACAAATGGGCAATATCTCCATCCCAGAGCCACGTCAAATTGTTATTTCCGTTTGGGACAAATCCACTTTGAAATCCATCGAAAAGGCAATTTTGGCAGCAAACATTGGCGTAACACCACAAAACGATGGTGTTGTAATTCGTCTTGTTTTCCCTGTATTGACAGAGGAACGTCGTCGTGACCTTGTAAAGCAAGTTAAAAAACTTGCCGAAGATACCAAGGTTGTTTTGCGTAATGCTCGTCGTGATGCAATGGATGGTCTTAAAAAGGAAAAGAACAACAAAACTGTTTCCGAGGACTTGATTGCCGACTACGAAAAGGAAATTGACAAAGCTTTGGCAAAACTTATCGAAAGTGTAGACAAGCTTGCTAAGGAAAAAGAAGCAGAAGTAATGTCTGTATAAAGATGAATTTACACGATTTGATTGGACTTGAAGTTTGTGATGCCGAAGACTTTTTGCAAAAAGCAGGTATAACAAACTTCAAGTTTGTTTATTATGTAGATAGAAAGCAATCTGCATACGACAAGGAGATTGTAACGGCGGTGCGCCAAAGGGACGATGGTCTGGAATTGGTGGTTTGCCGTTACTTGTTGGAAATCTAATGAACAAACTAACGCACGTAGCAATAATCATGGATGGCAATGGTCGTTGGGCGCAAGGCAAAGGGCTCGTTCGCATGGAAGGGCACAAGCAAGGCCTTGCTACTGCCGAAAAGATCATCGAGCATTCTATCAAAGTGGGCATCAAATACCTCTCATTGTACGTTTTTTCCACCGAAAATTGGAAAAGACCTCAAATGGAAGTGTCCACGCTGTTTTCCCTTGCGGAAAAGTATCTGGACAAATTCCAAGATTTTTGCAAAAACAAGGTGCGAGTTGTGGTTTCTGGCAGTCGTGATGGATTGCCTAAAAAATTGGTCAAAAAGGCGGAACAAATACAAAAGGAAACTGCAAATCACGATGCAATTTGCGTAAATCTTTGCATAAACTATGGTGGACAGCAGGATATTTTGCAAGCGGTAAACAAACTTGCGGAAAGTGGCTTGCCCATCACGGCGGAAAGTTTGCAACAAAATTTGTACAATGGCTTTATTCCCGCGCCAGATGTAATCGTTCGCACGGGCGGACAAAAGCGCTTGTCCAACTTTTTGCTTTACCAAAGCGCCTATGCGGAACTGTATTTTTCCAATACGCTTTGGCCAGATTTTTCCATTGAGGAGTACAATGATATCATTGCCGACTACGAACTGCGCATTCGTAATTTCGGAGGATTAGTCGATGCTAAATAAAACTTCCTTTTGGAAGCGAAACTTTGTTAGTCTATTCATCCTTATCGTGATGGTAGGGATGATTTTGCTAAACGTTTTTCTTCCAAACTTTCAAAACAAAAACTTTATCAGCGGTCGCGGTATCAATTCCGCGCTTATTTCCGCGCTAATTTTACTCGCCGTAATCGAAATGCGTCGAGCTTTTGGCTTTGAAAGAATTCCGCATTGTTTTAGTTGGCTAATTTGGCTGTTTGGCTTTGGTATTGGCCCATGCTACAGCTTTTTTGGTTTCCACGGCATTGTATTCATGGTTTTGTTTGTGTTTATTTGCGCGGTGTTTACGGCGCTAATTCGCAACCGAGTGGATAGTTTGGTGTTTATCGCATCAGTTTTGATATACCCCGGACTTATCATGTCTAGTTTGCTGTACCTAAATCGTTGTGCAACCAACCAAGTTATCACCAATCCGCAAATGCTCGAATACATATCTTACGACATTTGGTGGCACGTAAGCGACTATCGTTATCAACAACTTTTGCCTTACAATGCAATTTCTATGGCGTTTGTATTTTCCGTTTCTTGCCTTACAGACGCCTTTGCGTATGTAGTTGGTAGTATTTTTGGCAAGCACAAACTTTGCCCAGAAATCAGCCCCAAAAAGACTGTCGAAGGTGCAGTTGGTGGCGTTTTGGGCGGCTTGCTTGGATCTTTTGTAGTGTGGATCTTTTTCGATTCTCCGCTGGGTATTTTGCCAAAGCAGTTTGGTTTGTCCTTTGTTGGATTGGGACTTAGCAATGTAAACGTTGCCGTTGCCTACGTTTCACTTGGTTTACTTGGCTCAATCATGACGCAACTTGGCGACTTGCTCGCAAGCATGTTCAAGCGTTATTGTGGAATCAAGGACTACAGTCGTATTTTGGGTGAGCATGGCGGAATTATGGACCGATTTGACGGTATCATGCTCAACTCTTTGCTTGTATCAAGCGTATTGATATTTATTGTGTAATGAAAAAAGTTGCCGTTTTGGGAAGTACCGGCTCTATTGGTACTCAAACATTAGAAGTTATCAGGAAAAATGCCGACAAGTTGCAAGTTGTGTCACTTGTCGCTTTTTCACGCGAAGACAAACTCATCGAGCAGGTTGCCGAGTTTGCTCCAGACTATTACGCGTTGATATCCCAAAAAGGTCCTAATTGCCTCATTGAGGCGGTAAAAGATGCCGACATTGCCGTTGTTGCGACAAAGGGTATCACGGCGCTAAATTGCGTTATCTACTGCCTAGAAAATGGTATCGATGTTGCTCTTGCCAACAAGGAAACGTTGGTTTGCGGTGGCGAACTAGTTATGTCCAAGGTAGGCAAAGGTAAACTGTACACAATTGATAGCGAACATTGTGCAATATCTCAATGCATCCAAAGTCGCGAGGGCGCCAATGTTGACAAAATTTTGCTAACGGCAAGTGGCGGTCCTTTTTGGAACTGTTCCGTAGAAGAATTGTCCAATGTCACACCAAAGCAAGCGCTTGCACATCCCAATTGGAACATGGGTAGCAAAATTACAATTGACAGCGCCACAATGTTCAACAAAACGCTGGAAGTTTTGGAGGCGCATTGGTTGTTTGGCATCCCCCTTGACAAAATTCAAGTGGTTGTACATCGTCAAAGTATCGTTCACTCTATGGTGTCCTTTACGGACGGTAGCGTGATGGCGCAATTGGCAGAACCCAACATGTGTTTGCCTATTCAAATTGCCTTGCTTGGCAATGGTGGTGACCAAATAATTGACAAAATCGACTTTTCCCAAATGTTGAAACTAACCTTCGAGCCAAGCGACGGGACAAAATTCCCCTGTGTGAATTTGGCCTACGAAGTTTTTGATATGTATCCTCTTGCGCCAACAGTTATGAATGGTGCAAACGATGTTTGCGTACAACAATTTTTGCAAGGTAAACTTGCTTTTGACAAGTTTTACCCAACAATTATGCAAGTTGTTCGCCACTTCGAGGAGCAACTAAAAACTGTGCCTGTAACTGTGGAAAACATCATCAAGTTTGACCAAGAGGCACAAAAATTGACTAATTCTATTCTAAATGGTGTTGTATGATAAATCTTTTTGGTAGTTTTTTATCAGCATTGCAATCGGTAGGTAACATTGTGCTTGCTTTGCTGGTATTCATGTTTATGATCACCGTGCACGAGTTTGGGCACTTTCTTGCAGGTAGATTGCTAAAATTTCAAATCAACGAATTTGCTGTCGGTATGGGCCCTAAACTTTTTTCAAAAAAGGCCAAAGACGGCACAACTTACTCGTTGCGCGTGTTGCCTTTTGGAGGATTTTGCGCATTCGAAGGAGAAAATGAGGACGGCGAGGAAAATCCCCGTGCATTCAACAATCAAAAGCCTTGGAAGCGCATCATAGTTTTGCTTTCCGGTGCGTTGTTTAACTTTATTTCTGCTATTGTCATTTGCGCAATTCTTTTTGTTGGCTATGGCGAAACGGTTGTAAAGGTAAATGACGTCTATGAATATGCTCCAACCATCAACCAACAGTTGGAAGGCAAAGTGCTCTACAAAATTAACGGCAAAAAACTCTTTGTGATTGATGGCATTTCCCAGTATCTCGACGACGAAATGACCATCGAGGTTATTGACGAAAACGGCAACGTTCAAACAATCGAAGGCGTGTTGCGTGGCACCTACGTTACTCCAACGGTCAATGTTGTAGGCGCTGATATCGTGAGCGATGATGGTGCTCACAAAATTGCCAAAGGCGACACGTTGTACAGCGTAACTTTGGCAGACGGTAGTGTAAAGTACTTTAGTAAGGCTGGCGACTACCAAAGTATCATTGCTGATATAACTGGTCCATACGTGCTCACGGTTATCGACACACAAGGCGTACATTACAAGTACACAATTCCCGACAATCTGTACCTATCTCAACGAATTACCGTTGATGAAAGTCAATACACGGGCGTTGGTATGTCCATTGGCTATGTCAAGTACAAGTTCTCCTTTGGCGAAGCAATGAAAAGAGTGTTGCCATATTGTGGTGAAACAGCGATGACAATTTTGCGTACTCTTGGCAACCTGATTACCGGTGTTATTGGTATCGAATCGGTCGGTGGCCCAATCAGCACAATTGGTGTAACAAGCCAAGTTGTTGCAACAGGCTTTTCCAACGTGCTCTATTTGATAGTGCTAATTTCCATCAATCTTGCTGTGTTTAATCTACTTCCTGTACCTGCACTAGACGGATGTCAAATTGTATTTTGTATCATCGAGTGGATCGCAGGAAAGCCCATCGACAGAAAAATTCAGGGCTGGATCAACGGCATTGGCTTGATTGTTTTGCTCGGTTTTGCCGTGCTGGTAGACCTGCTCAAACTCTAAGGTCAGCAAACCAAATTTAGTTCAAAAAATGGTGTGATTTGTAAAAAATCACTCAACAATAGTAAAAATTAGCCCTTTTGTATACTACTATTACAGACATAATATCTAAAAATGAAGCAAGCAACAGTCAAAAACATCAAAATTGGTGGCGGAGCGCCCATATCAATCCAGTCCATGACCAACCTGTCGGTACTGGATATTGATGCTACTTTGGAGCAAATCAAGGCTCTTGAGTGTGCCGGTTGCGACATTGTTCGCATTGCTTTGCCCAACTCCCAATCGGTGGATGCCTTCAAGGTGGTGCGTACAAAAACGGATATTCCACTTGTTGCGGATATTCATTTTGACTACCGACTTGCCATCGGCGGTATCGAGGCTGGTGCGGACAAAATTCGCATCAATCCCGGCAACATTCCCCAAGAACATTTGGACAAAGTTATCCATTGTGCCAAAGCCCACAACATCGCAATCAGGCTGGGCGTAAATGGTGGCTCTGTCAACAAGGCATATCTCGACAAATTCAATGGCGACAAAAAACTTGCACTTATCGAAAGTTTGCGTGACTACACAAACTACTTTGCTGACCGCAACTTTGATAACCTTGTTTTGTCGGTAAAAAGCAGTGATATCCGCCAAACAGTGGAACTCAACAGAGCAATTGCAACGCTTGGCTACCCATTGCATCTCGGTGTTACCGAGGCTGGTCTTTTGCGCCAAGGTCTTGTTAAAAATGCAATTGGCATCGGCTCGCTACTTTTGGATGGTATCGGTGATACAATCCGTGTTTCGTTGACGTCCAATCCCGTTGACGAGGTGTATGCCGCAAAGGACATCTTGGTTAGTCTTGGCCTAAAAAGTGGTGTGCAATTTGTATCCTGCCCCAAGTGTGGACGTTGCTCCATCGATCTCGAAACAATTGCAACACAAGTCTACGACTATGTAAAAACTCTCAACAAAAATATCAAAGTTGCCGTTATGGGTTGCGAAGTGAACGGCCCAGGCGAGTGCAAAGATGCCGACATTGGCATTGCTGGCGCAAACGGTGGCTACATACTATTCAAACATGGACAAGTCTACAAGCGCATTGCTGGCGAAAATGTCCTACAACAATTCATCGAGGAAGTAAACAAACTGTAAAATGCTAATCAATCAACTGCACGAAAAATTCCCAGATCTCCAAGACTTGCGAGTTAGGGACATACTTGTTGACAAGGACAAACGCAAAATCCGTTGCATTTTGTCCTATCCCAACAGTTCTGAGTTGGATGCTACCGTAAAAAGTAACATCTACGCTTTCGTGCGCAGTTGTGTGCCCAAGGGATACTATTGCGAAACAAAAATCTACAACGACGTCTTTTCCGAGGTTTCCTTCCGCACAAATCTCTTCGATTTTATCAAAAAGCGCTTTCCCGCTTTCAAAATTCCCCGTGAAAAAACGGTAATTAGCCAACAAGATCGTAACATTTCCGTTGTTTTTAGCGTAACGGAAATAACAAAAGGCAATCTCGAAGTGGCAAATTTCATCGAGGAACTTGCCGAACACTACAAAAATTTCACTTGCTACAACGTTTCTTTCGATGTCAAGGTGGACAAGGATATTCAAATTGACTACAATGCCTACATCCTCGACCAAGAAAGATTGGTGCAACTTGCCATCAACAAGGAACTTATGCGTCCTGTTCGCAGTTTTTCTGTAACCAATGTGGAAAAATACATCGGCAAAGTTATCAACAACACCAGCCCAATGTACATTTCCGATATTCGCGGTGTAATGAACGATTGTGTTTTGTGTGGTACAGTTTCCGCCAAGACGCTAAAAGCCACCAAAAAGGACAAGTCGCTTTACATGTGCAAGTTCTCTTTGAGTGACAATTCCGGTGCATCCATTCCTTGTGTGCTGTTTGTTCGATTTGAAATTGCCGATTTCCAAACGCTAAAACAAACAACAGGCAAGACGGATAGCGAAGTTAAAACCATTTCCGAAACAAAAACGGCCGCAAACGACCGCAAAATGAAAAAGTTGATGAACATCTACGACACAATGGAAGTGTTGGTGCGTGGTAAAATTACCTACAACGACTTTTCTAACCAGTTGGAAATGCTTGTTTTTGACCTTTGCCTTTGCAAAATTTTGAAGGACGAGGGTAAACTGAAGAATATTGCCCCTGTTCCACAAAACTACATGATTGTTCAACCTATGTACTACGAGGACTACCAACAAGCATCGTTTACGCAAAGTTTGTTCCGTAACGATTGGTTTGCCGAGCAAAACCTTGTTGTTTTGCATGCAAATGCAACGGGTAACGTTGCCACAAAGGACAAGTTTGTTAGCCTTGCTGGTGTCAAAATTTGCAACGGAAAGGTTGTGGAAAGTTTTGCTACATACGTCAACCCCGAAATGACAATTGCCCCCGAGTTGGAAAAACAAATTCCAACCACCAGCGAGCAGTTGCTTTATTGTCATACCATAACAGAGTTAATCCCCGATTTGTACAAGTTTACCCATGGTTGCGCACTTGTTGGCACGGACATGCACAAACTTGTGGAAATGTTGGATTACTACGCCGAACCATTTGGATACAAGTTTACTAACAAGATTATCGATCAGGCGGAACTTTTGGACAAAATGTTTGAGGAAAGCACCTTTGCTAAAAAGCCAAACTGTGCCAAACTAGAAGATGTTGCCAAAGTTTGCAAAATTCCATTTGAAAAATCCGCTTTTTGCAATGTTACAGCGCAAACTGTTGCGCAATGTCTTGTAAAATTGTCCGATAATTTCAAAGGATAAATATATATTTATTGTTCGCAAACACTTGTCAAAGAACTTTGTCTATGGTATAATTATCTCAACGTAAAGGAAACTGTCGTTTTCTTGCGTTCGCCAAGTTGATTATTCTATGGTGAGAGTGGAGTTCTTTTTCTCCACTCTCTACTTTTTGTAAGGAGGATTTATGGGAAAGGTAAGTGATCAAGTATTTGAACTTGTTGCCCCCATTGCCGAAAGTTTCGGTTTGGAAGTTATCGAAGTGTTGTACGAAAAGAAGTACGACGGAATGAACTTGACCATCGTCATCGACAAAGATGGTGGTGTAGATATCAACGATTGCGAAAAGTTGCACCGCGCAATTGACGCTCCACTTGACGAGTTGGATCCAATTGATTGTGCCTACATTTTGAACGTTTCTTCTCCAGGACTTGATCGTCCTTTGAAGACGGAACGCGATTTCAAACGCAATCTCAACAAAAAGATTTCCATCAAGTTGTACAAAGCCTTGGATGGCAAAAAGAACTTTGTAGGTATTTTGACCTCCTACGACGAGGAAACTTTCACAATCACAGCAGAAAAAGGTCAAACAATCACATTTGTAAAAAAAGACACCGCACACATTGAGCCGGTTATTGAATTTTAGGAGGAACAAAAATGACAAGCAAGGATTTCTTTCTCGCTTTAGACGCACTTGAAAGAGAAAAAGGTATCAGCAGAGAAAAGGTTATCGAATCTTTGGAAACAGCACTTGCAATCGCTTGCAAAAAGCACTTTGGCGAGGCATCCAACGTTATCGTAAAGACCAACCCAGAAAAATTTACCATTCGCGCATATATTTCCAAAACTATCGTGGAAGTAGTGGAAGTTCCCGAAAAGGAAATTTCCTTGGAGGACGCTCGTCTTATCAAAAAGTCCTACAAACTTGGTGACGATGTTTTGACAGAAATTGATCCACGCACATTTGGTAGAATTGCTGCACAAAACGCTCGCCAAGTAATCTTGAACAGTTTGCATCAAGCAGAAAAGGACGTAACATTTAGCCAATTTGCCGACAAGGAAAACGAACTTTTGATTGGTGTTGTAACTCGTATCAAGGAAGATGGCACAATCTTTGTTGAAATCGGCAAAAACCAAATGGAAGGTATGCTTGCCGTTAACGAACAAATCCCAGGCGAACGTTACCAACCAGGCGACCGCATCAAGGTGCTTGTAAAGCGTGTTCGCGATGGTGTTGGTGGAACACAAGTTATCTTGTCTCGTGCAAGTTATGTGTTCATCAAGCGCTTGTTCGAGGCTGAAGTTCCCGAAATTCGTGCTGAAATCGTACAAATCAAGAGCATCGTTCGCGAGGCAGGATTCCGTACAAAGATGGCAGTTTACTCCACCGACCCCGAAATTGACGCTGTTGGCGCATGCGTAGGTAACAAAGGTGCGCGTGTTAACTCCATCGTTGCAGAAATTGGTGGCGAAAAGATCGACATCATCCCATGGAGTAGCGATATTCTCGACTACATTGCAAGAGCACTTTCTCCTGCAAAAGTTTTGATTGTCCAAGCAGACGAAGACACGAAGGAAGCAAAAGTTGTTGTTCCAGACGAAAAACTTTCTCTTGCTATTGGTAAGGAAGGTCAAAATGCTCGTCTTGCTGCAAAACTTACCGGCTGGAAGATTGACGTAAAGTCCTACTCTGCAGCAATGCAAAGTGGCATGTTCGACAACATGGACGAAGGCGAGAGCGATGGCGAGTAAGACAAAGCGTATTCCCGAAAGAATGTGTGTTTCCTGTAGGGAGATGAAACCCAAAACAATGCTTGTTCGCATCGTCAATACCGAAAATGGTGTTGTTGTAGATACAACTGGCAAAGTTAATGGTCGTGGCGTGTATATCTGCAAGTGCAAACAATGCATTGAGCGCGCCTACAAACAAAAGAATTTTGCAAAAGTAAACGGTTTTGCTATCTCAGAGCAACTGTTTGCTCAATTGGAGTCCATAATTGAACAGTAAAATTGAAACTTACATTGGATTTGCAATCCGAAAGGGTTCGGTAGTTTTTGGTGTGGACAACATCAAATACTATCGCAAAAAGATGTACCTGCTTGTGTACACGTCAACTCTTTCCCAAAACTCTTTAGATGTGCTAAAACTCACATCCGAAAGGGTGGGTTGCCCCCTGTCACAAATAGATGATTACGAAATGTTGCAACGTAAAAATTGCAAGGCGTTGGCAATTTGTGACAAATCTTTGGCCAACGCAATATTAGAAAATTTGAAGTAGTGCTTGCTGGAGGATATAAATGGCAATTACAACAAAACCACAAACAAATAGAATGGAAAACATCAAAACAGTAAAGACAACAGTTGTGCCTACTGCTCGCGATTTGTTGCAAGCAGTTGCAAAACTAAAGCAACAATCTAATGCGCTTACTGATTCTATTCGCACACGCAAAGCTCAACTTGTCGCTCAAGAAACAGCAAAAACTGCTCCCGAAGTAGTAGTAGATGCGCCAGTCGTTGTAGAACAATCCAAAGTTGAGACTGTTGTAGAAAAACCTGTCGAGGTAGCCAAGGTGGAAACGCCAGTAGAGCAACCAAAACAACCCAAGCCAGCAGACAAACCTAAGCAAAAACCTGCAGTTGAGCCTGTTGCTCAACCAGCGCCCGTTCAACCCAAGATTTCTAGCGTTGTAGAAAACGGTCGCGAGGTAAAAACATATACTGACGAAAAGGGTAACGTAAAGGTGCGCAAGTTCTTGGATACTTCCGCTCAACAACGCAAGCCTACTCCTCGTCAAGATGATCGCAGAGGTGGTCAACAACAAGGTCAAGGCCGTCCACAAGGTGGTCCACGTCCGGGTGGCAAACCAGGTGCTCAACCAATGGACAAGGGGGATAACAAACCAGGCGACAAGCGTCAACAAGGCGGAAAGCCTCAACAATCCGCAAAGAAGCCAACGTTTGTTGCTCCAGTAGTAGATCTTCCACGTCCAGAACCTCAAAAGTCCTATGGTAACAAAAACAAGACCAAGGAACATCCAGAGGAAAAGCGCGGTCAAAGCAAAAAGGCGCTTATCACACGTAACTACACAGGCGACTACGACGAAGATAGAGTTGTTCGCAAGGCTCGTCACGGCAAGAAGGGCGAACAACCAACTCAACCAGTTGTAACTCAAAAGATCACTCACGCAGTAATCACAACACAAGATGTCCCCATCAAGGTTTTGAGCGAAAAAATTGGTGTTTCCGTATCGGAAATCATCAAGCAACTCTTCAAGGAAGGCGTAATGAAGACCATCAACGACTCCGTTGACTTCGACTACGCAGAGTACATCGCAGGTATGTACGACGTTACACTAGAACTTCAAGTTGCAAAAACTGCCGAAGAAATCGTTGTCGAAGGGGAAGATGATGGCCTTGTAGACGATACAAAACGTCCTCCAATCGTTACAGTTATGGGTCACGTAGACCACGGTAAAACTTCCTTGTTGGATGCTATCCGTAACACAAGTGTAACTAGTGGCGAAGCGGGCGGTATTACACAACACATCGGTGCTTACACAGTTACTGCCAACGGCGAACCCATCACATTTATCGACACTCCTGGCCACGCAGCGTTCACAGCAATGCGCGCACGTGGTGCAAAGGTTACTGACGTTGCAATCATCGTTGTTGCAGCGGACGACGGCGTAATGCCACAAACAATCGAAGCCATCAACCACGCAAAGGCTGCGGAAGTTTCCATCATTGTTGCCATCAACAAGATGGACAAACCACACATCGACCCCGAAAGAGTAAAGCAACAACTCACCGAGTACGAATTGCTTCCTGAAGAATGGGGCGGAGATACAATCATGGTTCCAGTTTCCGCTAAGTCCGGCATGGGTATCGACCAACTTTTGGAAAGCATATTGCTTGTTACCGAAATCAAAGAACTCAAAGCCAACCCCAAAAAGCGCGCAACAGGCACAATCATCGAGTCCCGTCTTGACAAGGGCCGTGGTCCAGTTGCAACCATCTTGGTAAGCAACGGCACATTGCACGTTGGCGACAGTCTTATCGCTGGCGCTGCAACAGGTAAGATCCGCGCTATGTTCGACGACAAAGGTCGCAAAGTTAAGAGCGCAGGTCCATCCATTCCTGTGGAAGTGCTTGGTTTCTCCGAAGTGCCTCAAGCGGGCGACTACATGTTTGTAGCAGACGAAAAACTTGTAAAGAAGGCGGCAGAAGAACGCAAAGACAAGATCAAGTTGGAGGCTGCTCGTCAAACTCCAGCCATGAACCTTGGCGATTTGTTCGGTCGCATCTCTCAAGGTCAACTCAAAAACCTCAACATTATCTTGAAAACTGACGTTCACGGCTCACTCGAAGCGTTGAAGGCTAGTCTCGAAAAGATCTCCAACGACGAAGTTGTTGTTTCCTGTATCCACGGTGGTGTTGGTGGTATCAACGAAACAGATATCATGCTTGCAAAAGCAAGTCAAGCAATCATCATCGGCTTTAACGTACGTGCTGACTCCAAAGCGAAGGCTCTTGCCGAAACGGAAGGCGTAGATATCCGCTTGTATTCCATCATCTACGATGCTATCGACGATATCACAGCCGCTATGAAGGGTATGCTTGCTCCAAAATTCCGCGAACAAGTTACTGGTACTGTGGAAGTTCGCGAAGTATTCAAGATCAGCGGTGTTGGCGCAGTTGCCGGTTGCTATGTTACTCATGGCAAGGCAGTACGTAACGGTAAAGTTCGCGTATTCCGCAACGACGTAAGCATCTACGAAGGTAGCATTGCCGCATTGAAACGCTTCAAGGACGACGTTAAGGAAGTTGCCTCCGGCTACGAATGTGGTATTTCTATCGAAAACTTCAACGACATCAAGGTTGGCGACGTATTCGAAATTTATCAAATGGAAGAAATTGCTCAATGAGAACTGACAAACTTAATGCTGAATTCAAAAGATACATTGCGGAAATCTTGACACGCAAGGTAAAAGATCCACGCATCACGGAGATGTTTACCATCGTCCAAGTTGATTGCGACAACGATCTTTCCTATGCAAAGGTGTATGTTAGCATTTTCTCTACCAATCCCGAAAAGGGCGCTGCAACTTTTGCCGCCATCAAGGAAAATGCCCACGTTGTCCGTCGCGAAATTTCCCGCAATATGCACATCCGCAAGGTACCAGAGTTCCTGTTTGTATTGGATACATCCATGGAATATGGCGCAAAGATAGGTAACATTCTCAATGAAATCAACAAAAAAACTAACAATTAAACAAACCGCACAACTAATAAAGCAATGTTCATCCATTGCTTTATTTGCACATACAAACCCCGATGGCGACACAGTTGGCTCCTGCATTGCATTGGCGCATGGCCTAAAGCAACTTGGCAAAACTGTGGAGATTTTTTGCGACTATCCCATCACGGGCAAGCTTGCAACTTTTGACGAAGTAAAACTCATCCACAACCAATTTTTTGGCAAGTACGATTTGTTTGTCGCTGTGGATTGTGGCGATATTTTCCGCACGGGCGAGTTTTCCGGTTTGTACGACAGTCAAAAGGAAACCTTAACCATCGACCATCACGGTGGAGAGTGTTTCTCCAAGTACAATTGCTTGTTCCAATATGCAAGCACTTGTCAAATTGTATTCGAAATTCTCAAAGAACTTGGAGTTGAGTTCAACCCTACAATTGCCACCTACTTGTACATGGGACTTTGTACCGACACGGGTAACTTTTCCAACAGTAACACCGATGCCGACTCCCACAACATGGCAGGGGAACTAATTAACCTTGGTGCGGATTTTCAACACATCAATCGCACGTTTTTTAGAGATATCGAACTAAACGAACTAAAACTGCACGCAAGAGTGCTTTCTCGTATGAGAACCTACTACGATGGCCAAATGATTTTGCTGTATGTTCATCAAGCGGATATCGACGAATTTGGTTTGGATAACACAGTAACAACAGGCCTTGTTCACTACGCAAACGATGTTGTAACTGCAAAAGTTGCCGTTTGTGTATCCCAAGATGGCGAAAACGCCTACAAGGTTAGCATGCGTGGCAAAAACTACAACGTTCGCGAAGTTTGCCAACACTTTGGCGGTGGTGGACACTTGATGGCTGCCGGTTGCCGTATTTGTGGCTATTTCGAGGATGTTATCGAGCAACTTGTGCGTGTTGTAGGATTTACAATATGAACGGATTTATCAACGTACTAAAGCCAGTTGGCGCAACTGCAAGTGACGTGGTTGTTTGTCTAAAACATGTTTTGCATCAAAAAAAGGTAGGCCATCTTGGCACACTTGACCCTGGTGCAAGTGGTGTTTTACCAGTTGCTATTGGTCAAGGCACAAAACTATTCAACTTTTTGACAAACAAAGTCAAGTACTACCGCGCATTTTTCACATTTGGCAAGACAACTGACACTTTGGATTCCTATGGCGAAATTCTCGATCAAGGCAAGCCTATTCCAACGGAAAGTGACGTTGCCAATGCACTAAAAAGTTTTGTTGGTGAACTTGACCAAGTTCCACCAATCTACTCTGCAATATCTGTTGGCGGTGTAAGGGCCTACAAACTTGCCCGCAATGGCGATAACGTTGAACTAAAAACTCGCAAAGTTACCGTCTACGACATATCGCTAATCAAGCAACACAGCGCTGATACTTTTGTTGTAGATATCAAATGCAGTGGTGGCACCTATATCCGCTCTTTGGCACGTGACATTGCCAAGGCCTGCGGAACAATTGGCTATATGAGTGCGCTAATTCGTCTGCAATCAGGTTGTTTTGATATCGAACACGCCTATACACTCGATGAAATCCGCCAACTAAAGGAAAAATGCATTGTTGACGTGATGTATCCCTTGCAAGATGTCGAGGAATATCACTTTGACGACAAGTGTTTTGATGATATAAACTTTGGCCGTAAAATCAAATGTCCATTTGACTACGGCTACAAAAAGATCTACTGCAAAGGTATCTTTTTCGGTCTTGGCAAAAATCAAGATGGATACCTAAAAATAGAGTACTACCTAAAGAATATTTTCGAGGAGTAATTCCTCTTACAAACGCTATGCAAGTTGTAAAATTCGGCAAAAAACTTAATACTCCAATTGTTATTGCGCTGGGATTTTTCGGTTGCATGCACAAAGGTCACGTTCAACTGTTGGACGAGGCAAAAACTCTTGCCAAGTCCACAAACAGCAAAGTTGCTTTGTTCACATTCTCCAACAACCACCTAAAGGTGCTTGGCAAGGATGTCAAACAACTGTACACCTTTGATGAACGTTGCAAAATCTACCAAAATCTTGGTATTGATGTGCTTGTTTGTGCTGAGTTCAACAAACAATTTATGCAAACAAGCGGTGCTGAGTTCCTCAGTACACTCAACAACTACAATTTGCATGGTGTCGTTTGCGGTTTCGACTACACCTGTGGCTCGGACAGAAAAAACAGTCAATTTGTGCGCGAGTATCTTTGTGATATTCCTATCAAGGTTGTGGATGCAGTTTGCATCGATGGTGTAAAGATCAGCACAACTTTGATCAGAGCAAAACTTGGCGAGTGCGACATTTCACTTTGCAACCAATTGCTTTCGCAACCATTCTTCTTCGATGGCGAGGTGGTGCATGGTCGTGGTGTTGGTAACAAGCTTGGTTTTCCAACTGCAAACGTGCTGACGGGTGCCGACAAGTTTTTGCCAGTTGGCGTTTTTGCTGGCGATACCGTTGTTGATGGCACAACGTACAAATGCATTATCAATATTGGTGCTAAACCCACCTACGATATTGACGAGCCAACTGTGGAAGTACACGTCATTGGCTATGGGGGAAATCTCTACGGCAACAATATTTCCGTCAATTTGCGCAAGTTTTTGCGTCCAATTTGCAAATTTGATTGTTCCGAACAACTTATACAACAGCTAAAATTAGATATGGAGAATTGCCTAGATGATTAAGTTTGGTCCAAGTGGCAACTGCAAAAGATTCTACGACGAAGGTTACAAAAGCACAACCCAAGCACCTAAGTGGTGCGCTGAGCAAGGGCTAACTTGCTACGAATATTCCTTTGGTCGTGGCATAAATATTAGTGATGCAAAGTGCTCCGAGATTGCTCTCGAAGCAAAAAAGTACGGCGTAGAGATTTCCGTTCATGCCCCTTACTACATCAATTTTGCCAATCCCGATGACGCCATGGCGGAAAAATCCTATAATTACGTCTTGAAAAGTGCCGAAAAGGTAAGATGTTTTGGTGGAAAGCGTGTAATTTTCCACCCATCAACAGTAGGTAAGATGTCCCGCGCAGATGCTGTGGCTTTAACATACAAGCGCTTGGAGATTTTGGCAAGCATGATCTACGAAAACGGTATGGACGATTTGATTTTCTGCCCCGAAACAATGGGTAAAATCAACCAAATTGGCAATGTTGAGGAAGTAGTTAGCTTTTGCAAAATTGCTCCCTTCTACATTCCAACAATCGATTTCGGCCACATCAATGCGCGCACACACGGCAGTTTGCAAACCTTCGAGGACTACGAAAAGCTTGTTTTGCACGTAATTGATGAGCTGGGTTTTGAACGCGCATCCAAAATGCACGTCCACTTTTCTAAAATTGAGTACAGCACCGGTGGCGAAGTTCGTCACTTGACGTTTGATGACCAAATGTATGGTCCAGATTTCGCGCCATTGGCACGCGTATTCAAAAAGTACAATCTCAGCCCAGTTATCATTTGCGAGTCGGACGGCACTCAAGCAGATGACGCTGTTGAGATGAAACGCATTTACGAAAATGTGTAGTTTGTAACAAATTTGACTTCAATTTACTTCGAAAGGAGGAATTTTATAGATGAAAAGTACCGAAAAACTCTTCAGTCTTTCAAACGTTGATGCAATTTTGCTTGTAAGCGACAAAAACCGTATGTATTTTACTGGTTTTGCATCAACCTTTGGCTACTTGCTTTTGTTCCCACAAGACCAAAACTACTTTATTACTGATCCACGTTACTACGAAATGGCTCAGTCCTTGGAATGTCGCGAAATGCACGTTTTGCAAATTGAAAACGGCGTAAGCGCGCTTGGTATGGTAACAAAAATTTTGAACGACCACAAGGTTAAAACTTTGGGTTACGAAGATACTGAACTTACAGTTGCCGAATTTGGTGGCATCAAGGAAGGACTTTCCAGTTTTGAACTTGTTCCAGTTGGCAAAAATATTAACACAGTTCGTAGCTACAAGACGGAAGAGGAAATTTCCTACATAAAACGCGCGCAAGAAATCACCGATTTGTCCTTCAAACAAATTTGCAAGGTTATCAAAGCGGGTATGACCGAGCGCCAAGTTGCCATCGAACTTGAGTACTTGATGGCTAAAAATGGTGCCGAAGGACTTGCATTTGACACAATTGTTGCAAGTGGCGTAAACACATCCAAGCCACACGCTCACCCAACAGACAAGGTTATCCAAGTTGGCGATGCTGTAACAATGGACTTTGGCGCAAGATATCACGGCTACTGTGCAGATATGACTCGTACAGTTTTTGTTGGCGAGCCCAGCGAAGAAATGCGCAAAATCTACAACATTGTTTTGCTTGCACAAAAAACAGGTATTTCCGGCGCGTACAATGGCATTGCCGGTAGCGAGTTGGATGCTCTTTGTCGCGAAGTTATCAAATCCAACGGCTACGGCACATGCTTCACACACAGCACAGGCCACAGTTTGGGTATCGACATTCACGAAACACCAAGCGCATCATCCAGATCTACCGACAAATTGACCGCAGGACAACTTATCACGGTTGAACCAGGCATCTACGTTCCTGGTCTAGGTGGTGTCCGCATAGAAGATTTGCTGTTATTTACACAAGATGGCGTAATTGATTTGACAAAGTCAGACAAAAACATTATAATACTATAGGAAAACTCTCTTGGAGGCATAAATTATGATTTTAGCAGGCGATTTTAGAAAAGGTGTAACATTTGTTTACAACAATGGTATCTACGTAATCGTAGATTTCCAACACGTAAAACCAGGCAAAGGCGCAGCATTTGTTAGAACAAAGATCAAGAACGTTGTAACAGGCGCAGTTCGCGAAGAAACATTCAACCCATCCGAAAAGTTTGAGCTCGCTCGTATCGAAAGCAAGGAAATGGAATACCTCTACAACGATGGTGACCTTTACTACTTTATGGATAACGAAACATACGAACAAGTTCCTCTTGGAAAGGCTCAAGTAGAAGAAGCATTGCAATTCTTGAAAGAGAACATGTCCGCAACAATCAAATTCTACAAAGGCGAAGCATTCTCCGTTGAACCTCCTAACTTTGTAGTATTGCAAGTTGTTACTTGCGAACCTGCAGTAGCGGGCAACACAGCAACAAACGCAAACAAACCTGCAACTGTAGAAACTGGTTACACACTTATGGTTCCAATGTTCGTTAACGAAGGCGATATGATCCGTATCGATACACGTACAGGCGAATACATGGAAAGAGCGAAATAATCTAAGTAATTGCTTTATCAAAATGACGACGCATTTAGCGCCGTCATTTTTTTATTCTCATTTACCTATTTTGTGGCATTTCCATTGTTAAATACTCCTTATCAATATCAAAAGTTCAAATACTGATAAATATTTAGTAAATCTAACAGCAAATTTGATTGGTTGTATCGTATCGTCTTGATGACTATCGAGCAGTTCGGTAATCTACAATAACTTTACAGAAACGCAAGTGCATAAATATTCAAACTAGCCTTTGTTGAGTTTTTGAAAATAGTTTGCAAATTTTTGTATTCAAGTAGGGTATTGGAATATTCAAACAACTTGTCCCATACAATTAAGTATGAAATTTTACGAGTGCCTGCCCAATTGGATATCTAATTGTATAAACGGTAAGTCTGTTCGTGAAATTCGCCTTCGCAACAATGCGATGGTGCGGGTTAATATTGATGGCTCTTGGTGGTACTGTTCCAACGATGGGCTAACCGTATCAAGGTCGCACGCAAAGTTATTGGATGTGTCTTGTGACGATATCATTCGTAGCGCTTGTAATAACTCCATCTATGCCTATGAGCAAATGCTTGCGCAAGGCTACTTTACTATGGCAGATGGCTCAAGGTTTGGAGTTGCGGGTAAGTACGCAAATAGTGGTGTATTTCAAGAGTACACAAGCATTTGTGTGCGTGTGCCACATTGTGTTAGTTGTGCAACTGCACAAATTATTGCAACAACCCAATCGGGAAACGTTCTTATAGTTGGCCCACCTGGTGTAGGCAAAACAACTTTGCTAAGGGATATTGCTGTCAATTTGGCTTGCAAATATAATGTTGTAGTAGTGGACGAGCGTGGCGAATTGGATGTACAAAATGTCCTTTGCAACTGCGACGTTCTCAAATGGACAAGCAAATCTGTCGGTTTCGAAATGGCGCTCAGATGTCTTTCTCCCGACTATATTGTCTGTGATGAACTTGGTTTTAGCGACAATTCTTGGGTAGAAAAAGCTGTAAATTCTGGCGTAAAAGTGATTGCCACTTCACACGGAAATGTTGGCAAAATTCACCTAAATAGCCAAATTTTCGATCATTTTGATAGTGTGATTTTATGCCAAAGTATCGGCGTCTACAAAATCATCAAAGCGCCAAATTTGACCGAAAATTAGCAAAATCATGGCAAAATCAACTTGCCTATGCTCAATTATTGGAATTTATATGCTACTATGACAAACATAATATTGTTATTTTGCACAATTTTGGCTGGTTTCCTTGTGGGAAAGCATCTCGAACGTCGCCAAACACAAAGGTGGCAATTCTTTGTTGACCTAAAAAAATACATTGTTCTTCTCAAAAGTAACGTCAAAACAAAGCGCATTGAATTGCAAACATTCAACGCTCAATTTTCTCAAAGTTGTAGTAGTGTGTTTGGTAAGTTTTTGCTCGAGCAAGCACCGTTGCCATTTTTGACGATAAATCAAAATCAAATTGTATTGGCATTTTTCAATTCCCTTTCGGCAACTACATCTTCGGAATTGCTTAGCAATCTCGACTTCTACGAACAACAAATAAATTTGGAGTTTAGCTCCGTTGCTAGCGACTATCAAAGTCGTCACGCCTTTGTAAAACTTTCCATTTTGTGCGGTGTAGTTGTTGGCATTTTGTTACTTTAGAATTAGTAGTTTTGTTGCTTGTTACAGTTTTGTCAACTCCTTTGCAATTGTCATTTTGTAGGTAATTTCAAGTGTTTGTAAGGGTCAATTTTCTTGATGTTGTATGTGGTGATTGCTTGATCTATTTTGGTTACAACAGCTTTTTTTTTACCACTAAAATCTTTTCCTACTGTTGAGGTGTTATGAATTTCGATTTAATTTTCAAAATTGGGGCCATTGGCATTGTCACCGCGATAGTGGGGATGCTTCTCAAAAAGTATGGCAAAGAAGATTTGGCCATTGTAGTTTCGGTAATTGGCCTGATTGTCGCGTTAATCATGATGTTGGACGTCGTATCACAATTGTACGATACTATAACAAATTTGTTCGATTTTCAATGAGTATTTTGCAAGTCGTGCTTGTTGCCATTGTTGCAGTATCAGCAATTTTGGTAGTCAAGCAATTTAACAAGGATATTTCGCTGGTTATTTCCATTGGCATTGGCGTGCTAATTTTGATATCCGTTTGTGATCAACTCTACGAGGTTGTCTACACTTTCCACAACATTTCTAACCAAGCGCAGGTGGATAGTCAATCAATTTCTTGTGTTATCAAGGTGGTTGGTATTGGCTACTTGTCGGAGTTTGCCAATAACATTTGCCTAGACACTGGCAACAAAAATATTGGCGAAAAGGTGCTTTTTGCCTCTCGCATTGCTATTATGCTGTGCGTTTTGCCCATTTTACAAAACTTGTTTGATGTGATAATAGGTTTTTTGCAATGAAAAAACTCACAATCTTGATACTTTTGCTACTTGCAATATCCTTTCCGCAAGTTGTCTATGCCGACTTGCAGCAAGATTTGACCGAACAGGTTCAAACGGGCCTAGGCAATCTCGATTTTTCCCAAGTTGAGATTGTCAGCGGTGGTTATATTGGCGATATTGTAGAAAAAATCTCACAAATCATCAATGGCGAGTTTGATAGCGTTCAAAACTTTTTTGAGATGATTTTTGCGCTGTTTTCGCAAAATTTGGCGGATATTCTTCCAAAATTGGTCAGTATTTTTGTAATTTTGGTGTTGGTTGGACTAATGAGGAAAACGTCCGGTGGGTTTATTTCCCCTGCAACGGACACGGTTGTTTCTTTTGTTGGACGAGCGGTTATCCTTGTTACCTTGATTTCCTTGTTTGGCGAGGTATTCAATCAAGTGTCGCAAATTCTTGCCGACTTAGCTGTGCTTGCCGATGCTTCTATGCCCATTTTGCTAACGCTGATAGTTGCCAATGGTTCTACAAATCTTTCGGCTGTGTGTCAACCATCAATGGTTATGTTCTCCGGTGTGATTATTGGTGTTGTTAGGAATGTTTTGCTCCCTTTGACGCTGACAGCAACGGCATTTTCCTTTGTATCTAACCTTTCTCAAAATGTCAAAATGACAAAACTCTCCACCTTTTTGAACAACACGTCATCTTGGATTTTGGGCATACTTTTTACAGTCTTTTCCGCTTTTACGTCTGTGCAAGGCATAACTGCGGCAACTATGGATGGCGTATCATACCGCATGGCAAAATTTACTGCCAAAAACTACATCCCAATTTTGGGTGGCTACGTTTCTGATGGCTTCGAT
This sequence comes from Clostridia bacterium, assembly GCA_017409765.1. Taxonomy (GTDB): domain Bacteria; phylum Bacillota; class Clostridia; order Christensenellales; family CAG-314; genus Fimimonas. Next base: position 42,115 of record JAFQSA010000003.1, read on the forward strand.
ATCGTCCTTGCAAGCACAAGCCTAATAAAAAACTCCTTTGGAGTGGTGCTTTTGACGGTAGTTGTGCTGATGATTGCAAAGCCATTTTTAACAATTTTGACACTAAATCTCGGTCTGCAAGCAGTTTCTGCGCTAAGTGAGCCGGTGGTGGAAGGCAGCAATTCTAAAATTTTTGCTAGCATAACAAAATCGTTGACTTTCCTATCCGCATTGCTCATTGCAGTTGCCTTTATGTTTGCAATTTTGGTAATTGTTGCCATTTCTTGTGCAAATGGAGTTTGATATGACATCTTGGATAGTTTCCGTTTGCGGGATTGCGCTATTGAGTGTGCTTGTAGACGTCATTTTGCCCGATGGTAAGACGCAAAAGTATGTTCAGGCAGTTGTTGGGGTGGTACTAACCTTTGCAATGCTTTCGCCAATTTCGCGCTTTTTTGCCTCAAAAGAGGCATCTAACCTGTCATCTGATGGCAATTTTGATACGAATATCACAATTCAGCAAGCATTTCTTGATGGAATTCAATCTCAAAACAACCTTGCAAGGATACAAAGGGTAGAAAATGTAATTTTTAATTTAGGTATAAAAAATGCAACAGTAACAATGCAACCTAATGGCTACGTTCTTGCAAAAGTTAAGTGCAACAAGAAAACTCTTGCAGAGTTGCAACAGGCACTGTCGGTTGCAGAAAGCAAAATAATGATACTTTGGAGCAAAACTGATGGGTAAAATCAAAAATTTTGTCACAAAAGTTAAATCTATCAAAAATATCGAGTTGTATCTCGCGTTGGCATTGGCGCTGGTTGTGGTTTTGCTCGCTTTTAGCAATTCGTCAAACGTAGGCAAAATATCTCAAAATGTTTTTTCCAGTCAGTCATATATCGCCCAGATGGAAAATAAATTAGTTACTGTACTGGGAAACATCGAGGGTTGTGGCAAAGTTAACGTTGCAATTTCCTACGCAACCGATGGCGAAAAGGTCTACGCCTACGAAACTACCACAAAGCAGGATGGTGGTGTGGTTGTGCAAACCTCTTCGCTCATCACTTTGAAAGGCGAGCCATTGCTTGTGCAAACGATAACTCCGCAAATTTTGGGTGTTGTGGTGGTGGCAGATGGTGCAAGCGACCCTCTTGTTCGGTACAAAATCAAGCAAGCGGTAGTAACACTTTTGGACATAGATATTTGCTGTGTACAGGTGTTCTCATAAACAATCTAGGAGGAGTAAAACATGTCTAAAGGTAAAAAAATTGCAATCATCTTGTCTATGGTAGCAGTGCTGGCAATTGCAGCAATTGTCAACGTAACTTTGTTAACAAACGACAACAAAGATGACCAAAATCCATCAGTTCAAACAAGTTTCTTCCAAACTTCCAAATTGGATCGTCAAACTACTCGTGACTACGAAATTGCCGAACTAAATTCCATTTTGGCAATGGAAGGCGACGAGTATGCTGAAGCGCGCCAAAGCGCCCTTGCCAAAAAGCAAAGCATTGTAGACGCAATGGAAACGGAAATGCTTTTGGAAACTCTTTTGAAGGCTCAAGGTTTCGAAGAGGTGCTTGTAACTGTCAATGCCACAGGCGACAGTGTTAGTGTAATTGTCGACAAGGACGAACTCACTCGCGAGGACACAGTTCGCATTTATAACACAATTGCCACCGAAACTACCGTTTCTACCGAATTTGTTAAGATTCTATCTGTATAAAAAGCATTGTAATTTTGTAAAATGTGTGCTATAATAGTACAAAAGAAGGAGAGTACACCTATGAAAGTAGTTAATAAAGTTGAAGAATCCGGCAGACTCGTATACAATAGCGACATCGTTCGTGACATTGTAGCTTGTGCTTTGCACGAAATCAAGGGCATCATTTTGAGTGAGCCCAACTCCAAGCAAGAACGCGACTCCATCAAGGTTGACATGCAAAATGACGAAGTTTACGTTGATGTTTTTGTAAAGTTGCGCTTCGATGTGGAAGTAAACGACGTTGCAAGCACAATTCAAAGCACAATCCACAACACGGTTGAAGCGATGACAGAGTTCAAAGTTAAGGACGTTAACGTTCACGTTTTGGACATCGGATTTGACGAAAATTAGTTTTGCGAACCCCCTTTGATTTTCAAGGGGTTTTTCGCGCTTTAAGGGAGATTTACCTGTATGAGAGGATACGCAAGAGAAGTTGCTTTTTGCAAAATTTATACATACATCATGAGCGAGAGTTTCGAGCCAGAGTTTTCTCAATTTGACAGTTCCAAGTTGACGGAAGAGGACCTTGCTTTTGCCACCAAAATTGTGGAAGGCGTAATTGAGCACAAAGAGGAAATTGACGGCATCATTGCCGAACTTTCCAAGTCTTTCAAGCTTTCCAGAATTTATCGTTTGGACTTGGCAATACTAGAATTGGCCATTTTTGAAATGAAGTACATGGATACACCTCATCCAGTTGTTATCAACGAGTGTGTAACCATCATCAAAGACTACTCCACCGAAAAGTCCGTCAACTTTGTTAACGGTATTTTGGCTCAGTTCGAAAGGAGTACAAACTAATGTTGCTACTTGGTAAACCTTGTGTTGATAGCATCGTAGAAAACTACGGCGACGTTAGTGGTGTAAAACTTTGCACAATCGGCTTTGATAACGATCAATGGAATCAATACACCGGCTCACTTGTGCGCAATGCTCAAAAATATGGTATGCAATGCGAAAACATTGTGGTTGGCGATTGTACTCCAGAGGAGTTTTGCCAAATTGTAAAGGATGTTTGTGCTCGCAAGGATGTTAACGGTGTGATGGTGCAACAACCATTGCCACGCGAATATGCTCACGCCGTGGAGTTTATTGACGTTAACAAGGACGTTGATTGTCTAAATCCGTTGTCCGTTGCAAAACTGTATCTTGGCAAGGATGGTTTCCGTCCAGCAACACCTTTGGCGGTTATCAACCTACTTGATTTCTACAAAATTGATCTTTGGGGCAAAAACGTTGTAATTGTTGGCCGTGGTAATGCCGTTGGTAAACCTTTGGCATTGATGTGCCTTCAACGCAACGCAACAGTAACCGTTTGCCATACAAAAACACAAAATCTTGCCAATGTTTGCAAACAAGCGGACATTTTGATTACAGCGTGCGGTGTACCAGGACTTATCACAACCAATCACGTTACGGAAAACTCCATCGTAATTGATGTTGGATTGTCCTTTGTGGATGGCAAAACTTGTGGCGATGTATCTGCTGACGTGTATGATGTATGCCAAGCGGTAACGCCTGTTCCAAGAGGCATTGGCCCTGTTACATGCGTAACACTTTTGCAAAATCTCATCAAAGCACACAACAATAACAAATGACTATAACCGTAACTCAACTTAACAACTATATCCGTGGTCTAATTGATATGGACGGAGTGCTTGGCGACTTGACCGTTGCAGGGGAAGTTACCAATGTCAAAAGATATGGTAGTGGCTACTACTTTTCCTTGAAGGACGAAACTGCCGCCATCAACTGCTTTTGCTACAATGCCGACCAAGCATTGGTGCAAGGTAACATTGTAGTGGCGGAGGGCTCGCTTAGTTACTTTGTCAAAAATGGAAGCATTTCCATGTTTGTAAAGCGCCTAACTGCAACCAAGAACACAGGCGATGCCTATCTGCGATTTTTGGAACTAAAGGAAAAGTTGCAAAAGGAAGGCCTTTTTGACGAAGACCGCAAGCAACCAGTTCCATCATTTTGCCAAAAGGTGGGCATTGTTACTAGCCAAACTGGTGCAGTTATTGTGGATATCACTAACGTGGCGCTCAGACGTCAACCATTTTGCAATTTGTACCTCTATCCTGTAAAGGTGCAAGGGGATGGCGCTGATGTAGAAATTGCCCAAGGTATCAACTACTTTGCTAAAACCGATGTGGATGCAATCATTGTTGGCCGTGGTGGTGGTTCTAACGAGGATTTGTCAGTTTTCAATAGCGAAATTATCGTGCGCGCCATTGCAAACTGCCCAAAACCTGTTGTTTCTGCCGTTGGACATGGTGTTGACTACACTTTGTGCGACTTTGTTGCAGATAAACGCGCAGTTACCCCAAGCGAGGCGGCAGAGTTTGTCACAACCGACGCAAACGTGATCAAGCGCCACATCAAATCGCTACTTAACAAGCAATATTCCAAGATTGAGCATCAATTGGAGTTTGACACACACTTTGTTGTAAACTTCCAAAAGCGTATTCTATCCCAATTAACTTATCGTGTGGAAAGTACAAAACTTTCCGTAAAACACACAATTCAAAATATTTCCGCAAATTTGCAAAATGCCTTTGTTCGCAGACAAATGCAATTGGATGCAGTAACAAGCAAACTTTCCGGCGTAAACCCCATCAATATCCTAAAACGAGGCTATGCTTTTGTGGAGTTGGGTGGTGCGCCAGTAAAAAGTACAAATCAACTGCAAATTGGCGATAACCTAACAATTCACATTGCCGATGGCGATGTGTCGGCAACTGTTACCGACAAGGAGTCAAAATGAAACTTGAAGAAAAACTTGCCAAACTTGATAAGATTGCCACCCAACTAGAAGGAGATCTTCCATTGGAAAAGGCTTTGCAACTTTTTGAAGAAAGTGTAAAGTTGGCAAACGAGTGTTTGGAAACACTAAACGATTGCAAAGGTAAATTGACTGTAATTCAAGAAAAATTGAGAGGTATTACAGATGAAGAATAACATCACAGTAAAGTACATCGACGAACTTGTTCGCGAGTACATCCCCAAGAATCACGACAAGGTATCCTTGGCTATTGAGTATAGCCTGTTTACGGGTGGTAAGCGTTTTAGACCAATGCTTTTGTTGCAAACTGCAAAGGCTGTTGGCAAGCGTTTGACGGACAATGCTAAACGTCTTGCATGCGCATTGGAGTACATCCATACTTATTCTCTCATCCACGATGACCTTCCAAGTATGGATAACGACGATTTGCGCCGTGGTAAGCGCTCTTGCCACACCCAATATGGCGAAGCAGCAGCAATTTTGGCGGGCGATGCATTGCTCAACTTGGCAGCGGAAACATTGTTTAGGGGCAATTTCAACTCCAAAAACTACCGCGAAGCGTGCGCATACATGTTTTTGATGAGTGGTTCAACTGGTATGATTCACGGTCAAAACCTCGACTTGTTTACCGAAACAAAGTCCATTGACGATGCAAATCAAGTTGCTCTCCACAAAACGGGCGATCTTATTCGCGCAGCAATTGTTTGTGGTGCGCTTGTTGCGGGCGCAACTGAGGAGGAAACCAAGATCTTCGACCAAATTGCTATCAACCTTGGCATTGCTTACCAAGTAGTGGACGACCTTTTGGATGCAGACAAGTGTGAGCGTTCCTTCTTGGATATCATGACTGTGGAAGGTTGCCGTAACTATGTAAAACGCCTCAATGACGAAGTTATGGCTCTGTGCGACAAACTTCCATACGACTTGCAATTTATCCGTGATTTTTCGTTGGAAAACCTCAATCGCAATCGCTAATTGATTGCAAATGTGCAAAAATTGACTGTCAAGTATCTATTCTATAGATATTTTCCCGCATCAACTAGCACAAATTTCAATGATTATATCAATCAGTTGCAATTTTTTGCAATTTGTTGTATAATAATATTCGAGCTAGTCAGCTCACAACTTAATAAATTTTGGTGGTGCAGTATTCTAGTCAGGGTGTGACGTATTGAAGGCGGGCCTAAAAGACCGCCGACGAGCATATCGATGAAGTTTCTTGTGCTGGCTTCCGTTGCCCAAACGGGGGCTTGTGCTGGAAGTTAAGAATGGTGGGTATAGTGTAATGGCATATGCGAAACTCCCACTATTCGTGGAGACTCTACGGGGTGGTAATAGGGTGAAAGCTATCTACTACTCTCTGAGATTAAACCTGCTATGCGGTGAATAAGAAGCTGTGTACAGTGTAGCTTGTTTTGAGTGAAATTTTGGGAGTAATGAACGCATATCTGTCCGTTGGCCAATGGATGATTTGCGAATGCTTTATGAAATGAATTTTGCAAAAGAAACTAAAATATGTGCCTCCCTGCCAAGGAAATCTTCTAGACTGCAAATCAGGCTTGTTGGAGATTATAGTACGGACTAAGTGGCGATTCGGTTGTGCGAATGGTAACATCGCATGCACAAGATTAAAAGGAAACTGCTTTCTCGGCGACGGAAAGTTCCTGTGTGGGAAATCCTACCGAACCTATGCCGTAAGGTTTATCTAGCGAGTCACCACCTAATTTATAATTGTAAGTAAATAGCTTATCACTACAAACGGGGCAGTTTGCAATTTGCAAAACTCCCCCAAATTTTTATAGGAATAATATGAAAAGTACAGACCCTGTCCCTAAAACGCAAAGACAACACGATGAGCAAACAAACGAAGTTGCTCATCACGAAACAGACAAACGCAAAAAACAAGACAAAAAGAAGCATCAAAAGCGCAATTTGTGGCCTCTAAAAGCCATGCTTATCACTTTGATTCTTTCTGCTCTTGTAAACTTAATTTCTACCCTTGTGCTTGATGGAGCGCAACTATGGCTAGCAATCCTAATTACTTTGGTAATAGTACTTTTGGGTGTAATTTTTGATACAATTGGCACAGCCACAACCTCCTGTGATATTCAACCATTGCTTGCTATGGCATCAAGAAAGGTAAAAGGAGCAAAGACTGCTGTCAAACTTGCGCAAAAAAGTGACATTGTTTCCAATGTTTGCAACGACATCATTGGTGATATTTGCGGTATCGTATCTGGTGCGTGTGCAGCGACAATAACGGCAACGGCACTTTCGGGATTTACCAACCCAACTCTTGTCATCACTTTGACAATTGCCGTTTATGCCGCTATTTCCACGCTAACAGTTGTGCTAAAATCCTTTGGCAAAACACTTGCTGTAAACAAAGGCACCAGTATTGTGTTTGGTGTTGCAAAAATTTTGAGTATATTCCACAAAGAAGGTTAATGTGTTAGAAAATATCAAAAATATCCATGACCTACAAAAACTTGACGTCAAACAGTTGCCACAACTGTGCCAAGAAATTCGTCAAAAACTTGTCGAAGACGTGTCACGCAATGGCGGACATTTGGCAAGCAATCTCGGTGTGGTAGAGTTGTCTGTTGCCCTTCACTATGTGTTTGGCGACGACGACAAAATTGTTTGGGACGTCGGTCATCAAAGTTATGTTCACAAAATTCTTACCTCTCGCGGTGAGAATTTTTGCACTTTACGCCAAAAAGATGGCCTTTGTGGATTCCCCGATAGCGCGGAAAGTGACCGCGATAGTTTTGGAACAGGTCATGCTGGCACGGCAATCTCCGCTGCACTTGGCCTAGCCAAAGCGCGTGACGTTGCAGGGCAAAATCACAATGTAGTTGCTGTCGTTGGCGATGGCGCAATGACTTGTGGTACAACCTACGAAGCGCTCAATAACATTGGCAAAACTAAGATGCTAATCATCTTGAACGACAACAACATGTCTATTTCCGACAATGTTGGATCTGCCACTCGCAACATGTCCAAGATGCGCGTTGGTAAATACGACAAAAACAAGCGTCGCCTGAAGGCATTTTTGCACAAAATTCCACTAATTGGCAAACCGATCTACAAGTTTTTGCGTTGGTGCAAGCGCCGTGCAAAACTTGGATTTGTTCGCAACAGTTATTTTGATACCTTCAACCTAAAGTACATCGGTATCATCGACGGTAACGAAATCAAGGATTTGATCTACTACCTAAAAAACATCCGCGACAATGTCGATAAACCAACTGTACTACATATCATCACAAAAAAGGGCAAGGGCTATGCACCTGCCGAGCAAGATCCCGTCAAGTACCACGCCGTACCTGTTGGCGGTTTTGCCGACGATGTTGATGGTGCTGAGCAACCAACAGATGTACAACCAACATTTGCCGAGAGTTCTAGCATTGTTGGCCAAACACTTTGCAAGCTTGCATCGCAAAATGACAAAATTGTGGCAATTTCCGCCGCAATGACAAATGCTGTTGGCCTAAAGGACTTTGCTGAAAACTATCCAAATAGATTTTTTGACGTAGGTATAGCCGAGGAGCATGCAGTAACCTTTTCCGCTGGCCTTGCAAAGGGTGGTGCGCGTCCATTTGTATGCATCTATTCAACCTTTATGCAACGCGCCTACGACCAAATTTTGCACGATGTTGCCATCCAAAACTTGCCAGTTACGCTATTGTTGGATCGCGCCGGTTTTGTTGGCGAAGATGGTAAAACGCACCAAGGCTTGTTCGATTTGTCCTACCTTGGCAATATTCCCAATCTCAAGATTTGGACTCCCGCAACGGCTACTCAACTGGAACAAATGATGGAGAAATCTCTCGCAGAGCAAGGACCTGTTGCCATAAGATACCCACGAACTTTACCAACAGACAATTTGCAAATCAACGAAGGTTGGAACACATTCGGCTCGGCTGAGGCAAAAGTAAAACTTTTGTGTGTTGGCCCACGAATTTTGCAAAATGCAATTGGATTGCAAAGCGAAAAAGTTCAAGTTGTAAATGTCACAACTGCAAAACCGCTTGACAATAACTATCTTGCAACCATCAAGGTGGACGACGTGGTTGTTACCATCGAAGAAAACGTCCTTTTGGGCGGTTTTGGCCGTAGTGTTGCAAGCATACTTTCAGCCGTTGGATGTAAAGTTATCTCACTTGGCGTAGACGACCAATTTGTCGCTCATGCCACAGTCGACGAGCAACTAAAACAATTCGCGCTTGATGCAAATTCCTTGCAACAGTTTGTGGTAAAATTATTGTAATTTTATTCATTTTAATGTATAATATGCATATACGCGAAGTTGCTTTGGCGCGTTATATGGAGGAAATTTATGTCACGTTCAACACGACAATCTAAAATTTTGAGTTTGATTGCCATTCACGATATCGACACGCAGGAAGATCTTGTGCGTTTGCTTGCAAACGAAGGCTTTGTTGTCACTCAAGCAACGGTTTCTCGCGATATCAAGGAACTTGGACTTGTCAAAACACTTGGAGCAAATGGTTCATATCGTTATACCACAAAACAAACAATCGATTTTTCCATTTCTACAAAGTTGCTAAACGTTGTTAGAGAAGCGACGTTGTCGGTGGTTGTTGCCAACAACTTGGTTGTTGTAAAGACTATTGCTAACAGCGCGTCGGCAGTTTCTGTTGCATTCGAGCAAATTCTTGGAAACGAAATTGTTGGTATTGTGGCTGACCGCAACACAATTTTGATTGTCTGCATGACGGAAGTGCAAGCAAACGCCGTTGCAAACCAAGTAAAACAACTTATTTAGTAGCAACTAATTTGCAACAAACTACATACATTTGCAAAAGATACTATGATAAAAAATCTTGTAATTGACAACATTGCTCTCATTGAGCATGTAGATATCGACTTTAGAGAAGGTCTAACGGTGCTAACAGGCGAAACTGGTAGTGGTAAATCTATCATTATCGATTCGCTTGCCTTCGTATTGGGCGATCGTGCGGATAAAACACTTATCAAGCACGGTTGTGAGTTTGCTGCCGTTTCCGCCTTGTTCGAAGTTGAGCCAAATTCGCCAGTACTTGCCAAAATGAGTGAGTATGGCTTTGGCGACGATTGCGAAATTTTGATCACTCGCAAGATGTCTTTGGCGGGCAAAAACGAAATTCGTATCCAAGGCAAGGTTGCAACACTTTCAATTTTGAAGGAAGTTTGTTCAAACTTGGTGGATATTTTTGGTCAAGGACAACATTTGGCACTTATTGATGTCAAAAATCAACTTTCCGTGTTGGATGCCTTTTGCAATTTTGATGGCTGTGATAGTCAACTTGTAGAACTTTACAGCAAGTATCAAGCGGTTTGTACCGAAATGAAGGCATTTGGCGGTAGCGATGCTGAGCGCGCGCGACTAATTGATATTCTCAAATTCCAAATTGACGAGTTGGAAAATGCCAATTTGGACGAAGAAGAGGAAAACGAACTTATCGCAACGCACAAGCGCCTTGTAAATATTGAAAAAATAACTTCAGCAATCTCCAATGCAGTTGCTCTGCTTGCAACGGATGGCGGTGCAGTAAATGGTTTATCCCATGCGTGCAATTTGTTGCGCGGTATATCTAACGTGGAAGAGGATTGTGTCGACCTTGCCGAGCGCCTCGACTCTGCTCGTTTGGAAGTGGACGATATTGCTCAAACTTTGGAAGACATTTTGTCCAAGACGGAAATCTCCCAAGAGGAAATTGACCGTTTGGAAGGCCGATTGGAATACATCCGCACAATCAAGCGTAAGTATGGCGGAAGCATTGCCGAGGCGCTAAAATTCCTTGATGATGCCAAAAAGCAATACGACAATTTGGTAAACGCAACCGAGCGTATGGCCAACTTGCTTGCGGAAAAAACTGCAATTATCAACAAAATGTACGCAGTTGCTAGCAAAAAATCACAAATTCGCAAAGATACTGCAGACAAGCTTGCAAAACGTATCATGGCGGAACTTGCCGATTTGGGTATGCGAGGCACAACATTTGTTGTGGATTTTGCAGTTCAAACATTGGACGAATTTGCAAAAATGCCATCAGCGGACGGTATCGATACAGTGGAGTTTTTGATGTCCGCAAACGTTGGCGAACCAGTAAAACCACTTGCAAAGGTAATTTCCGGTGGCGAAATGTCACGCTTTATGCTGGCGGTCAAAAACATCACGGCCCTTGCTGAAAAAATCCCCACAATGGTATTTGACGAAATTGATGCGGGCATCTCCGGCAACGTGGCTCAAATTGTTGCTGGAAAACTTGCAAATGTTTCCTCCAACAAACAAGAGGGTTACCAATGCATTGTTATCACTCACTTGCCGCAAATTTGTGCAATGGCGGATACCAATATGCGCATCGAAAAGTTCGAGCAAAACGGCAAAACTCACACGTCGTTAACTTTGCTGGACGAAAGCAACAAGGCTCAGGAGGTTGCGCGACTGATGGGTAGCATCGGCGAACACGCGCTAGTTTCCGCGCAAGAACTAATTACATTTGCAAACGACTACAAAAAGACAATTCATGCATAATATTCATTTTGACATGGCAAATTGCCCTGTCTAAAGAGGTTTACTATGGGATTTTTCCAAAAGATTATTGATGGTCTAAAAAAGACCAAGGAAAGAATCGGTTTCAAGCTTAACGAAATTTTCAAACGCGGTATATTCGACGAAGATTTCTACGAAGAACTTGAGTTTATTTTGTTGAGTGCCGATGTTGGCGAAGAAACTGCCGAAGATATTATCGATCAACTTCGCGAGCGTATGCGCCAAGATCGCGTTGCCGATGCCAAACGCGCCAATCAATACCTTCGTGAAGTGCTTTGCGAAATCCTTGGTGACGAAAAGTTCGAAATTCAAACACCTTGTGTTATCACAGTTGCGGGCGTAAATGGTGTTGGTAAAACAACAACTATCGGTAAACTTGCTAACATTTTTGTAAAGCAAGGCAAATCCGTTGTTATTGCTGCTGCAGACACATTCCGTGCTGCTGCGGGCGAACAATTGGAAGTTTGGGCAAAGCGAGCAGGAGTGCGCATCATCAAGCACGAAGAGGGTAGCGATCCTGCAGCCGTTGTGTTTGATGCGGTTTCTTCCGCAAAGAGCAAAGGTACTGATATCGTTTTGGTGGATACTGCCGGACGTCTTCACAACAAAAAGAACTTGATGGAAGAACTCAAAAAGATCGACCGTGTAATCGAGCGTGAGCACCCAACTGCAACGCGCAAGAATCTTATCGTTTTGGATGCAACAACCGGACAAAATGCCATTGCTCAAGTTGAGGTTTTTGACGAAGCAATCGATATTGATGGTATCGTCTTGACTAAACTGGATGGCACAGCAAAGGGCGGTGTAGTTCTTGCTATCAAGCACGATATGGATATCCCTGTTTACTTTGTCGGCGTTGGCGAAGGTATCGACGATTTGTTGTACTTCGATCCACAAAGTTACGTCGAAGGTATCATCTAATCTTACAGTCACGTTTAGTGACACTTTACAGTCGCATTTTGCGACTGTTTTTGTTTGGAGAACAATATGCAACACACAATGAATCTTCACAATGCGCCATTTTTATCCATCAAAAGTGGTACAAAAACAGTAGAAATGCGCCTTTTTGACGAAAGACGCAAAAATATCAAAGTTGGCGATACAATCTTGTTTACCAACAATACCACAGGGGAACAACTTACTGTACAAGTAACAAATACGGAAGTATTTGCCACGTTTGACGAACTTTATCGCAACTACGACAAAGTTTCCATTGGCTACGCGCCAGACGAAGTTGCAAGTCCTGCGTATATGCACCTGTATTATACTCGCGAGCAAATTGCTACCTATGGTGTTGTTGCTATAGGCATCAAACTTTGCTAAATTTGTTGCAAAATTTACTCTAAAGTAGTGTAAATTGCTTGACAATACTTGGATATTTGTATAAAATACCTAATGTAAAGCAAAATGGCTTTACACCAAGGGGAAACAATGGCATTGACAAAGATTGAACTTGCAAAATTGTTGGGAGTGTATGGCCCAATGCTCACACAAAAACAACGTGATGCGTTGGCTATGTACTGCGAATACGATTGCTCGTTGTCGGAAATTGCCGACGAAGTTGGCATTTCTCGTCAAGGTGTGCGAGATTTGCTTGTCAATGCGGAAAAAACCTTAACAAAATTGGAAGAAAATTTGCATCTATCACAATTTGTGAGCGAAATCACAATTGCAGTTGCAAACAACGATATGGAAAAGGTTAGCGAACTAGTCAATGGCTATGTCGCAAAGGAGTAAAAATGGCTGCTTTTTCTAACTTAACAGACAGAATCAACCATATTTTTTCCAAACTCAAAAACCGTGGTGCGCTTAGCGAATTGGAAATCAAACAAGCTATGCGCGAAGTTCGCGTTGCGCTTCTCGAGGCGGACGTAAACTATACCGTTGCCAAAGATTTTATTAACAAAGTTACCGAACTTGCTGTTGGCGAAAAGATTTTGAAAAGTCTTACCCCCGGACAACAAGTTATCAAAATTGTAAACGAACAACTCATCGAGCTACTTGGCTCCACACAGTCCAAACTTGGTGTATCACCAAAATTGCCAACAATCATCATGATGTGCGGTTTGCAAGGCGCAGGTAAAACAACCATGTGCGGAAAACTTGCATATCACCTTCAAAAACAAGGCAAAAAGGTGTTGTTGGTTGCGGATGACGTCTATCGTCCTGCGGCAATCAAGCAATTGGAAGTTGTTGCCAACAAAGTTAAGTGTGGTTTCTTCGGAATGGGCCAAGGTAATCCTGTCAAGATTGCTAAAAGCGGTGTAGAACATGCAACAAAGAACGGCTACGACACCGTGATTATCGACACAGCAGGTCGTTTGCATATCAACGAAGAACTTATGGCGGAACTCAAATCCATCAAAAAGGCCGTTGACGTGTTCGAAACGTTGTTGGTTGTGGACTCCATGCTTGGTCAAGATGCAGTTAACGTTGCAAAAACCTTTGACGAGGCACTAGATATCACCGGTGTTATCATGACAAAGTTGGATGGCGACACTCGTGGCGGTTCAACGTTGTCCATCAAGGCGGTAACAGGCAAGCCAATCAAGTTCTGTGGTACAGGCGAAAAGCCAGAAGATTTGGAAATCTTCTACCCAGACCGAATGGCATCACGTATTTTGGGTATGGGTGACGTGCTCACTTTGATCGAAAAGGCTCAAACGGCCATCGACGAAGAAGAAGCACTCAAAATGGCCAAAAAATTGCAAAACTCAACCTTCGATTTGGAAGACTACCTCAAACAATTTGAGCAAATCTCCAAAATGGGCGATCTCAACGATATCGTTGGCATGATCCCCGGTGCAAGCAGACTAAAGCTTGGCGACAAAAAGGTTGACGAAAAACAAATTGCGCGCAACAAGGCAATCATTCAATCAATGACTCCCGAAGAGCGCAAAAACCCCAAAATCTTGAATTATTCTCGCCGTAAGCGCATCGCTGCGGGTTGCGGATTGCAAGTTCAGGACGTAAACAGACTCATCAAGCAGTACGAACAAACCTGCGACATGATGAAAAAGATGAGCAAATCTAAGCGTTTGCCTTTCTAACAGACAAAAACTTTGCAAAAAGTTTTAATAAATCAAAAACAAATTTATTTATAATCACTTTGGAGGAAAACAAAAATGGCAGTAAAAATGAGATTGACAAGACTTGGCGACAAAAAAAGTCCTTTCTACCGTGTTGTAGTTATCGACTCTCACAAAGCACGTGATGGTCAATACGTAGACTTGGTTGGCACTTACAATCCTTTGACAGAAGAACTTAACCTTGATACAGACAAGGCAAAGAAATGGATTGATTGTGGCGTTCAACCAACAGAAACAGTTAGAACTCTTCTTGTTCGCACAAACGTTCTCGAACCTAAAAAAGCACACAAGGCGTAACCTGAGGTAAATCATGTTGGAACTTGTCACCTACATTGTAACAGAACTTGTAGACGATAAATCTGCTGTAAATATCACATCTGCGGAAAATGATGGTGTCGAAACCATCACAATTCGCGTTGCTGAAAAGGATATCGGCAAGGTTATCGGCAAGCAAGGCAAAATTGCTATGTCCATCCGTACCTTGGCAAAGGCCGTTGGTATCCGCGAAGGCAAGCGTTACAATATCGAGATTGAAGACTAATTGAATTTGCCACAAGGTTTTCTTGTGGCAAATTTGCTATGTACTAATATGAAAATTGAAATTGGAAAAATCACAAAGGCGCAAGGTATCAAAGGCGAAGTTAAACTGCTTTGCTACGTCGATGATGCCCACATGCTCAAAGGTGTAAAAACTGTTTACATCGGCCAAAATTCCTACAAAGTTCTCAAATGCCGTCCTGACGGTCATTTTTGCTACCTTTTGTTGGAGGGAATTGCCGATCGCAACACGGCGGAAAGCCTCCGCGAGTGGGTGGTGTATGCTGAAAAGGACAGTTTGACGCTGGATGAAGGCAGATATTTTATCGAAGATCTGCTTGGATGCACAGTTGTGCTGTCCAATGGTACAAATGTTGGCAAAGTTGTAGACATTTTGCAATATGGTGCAGCGGACGTGTACATGTGCGAAGGGGAAAAGAACGTTTCCTTCCCATTTTTGAAGGATCTTGTGCTTAGTGTAGATATCCGCAG
>JAFQSA010000008.1 GCA_017409765.1 Clostridia bacterium
CTGTCATGGCAATCTTTTTGCCAACGCGGTTGTTACGCTCGGCAATTGTTACGTCCATTCCGTTTTTCAAAGCGACGATGGCGTAGGTTAGACCTGCCATTCCACCGCCAATTACAAGTGTTTTCATAGGATACCTTTGTGCGTGGTTTAGTAATAATATTTTATATTAAGATTGGTAAATAGTCAAGAGTGTTTGCGCAATATGTGATATCCGTTACAAAATTGGACTACTAGTTGCTATTGAAGGCATCGAAGATTTGTTGCAAGACGTTGCAAGTTGACTTGATAACAACTGTGTTTGCATTGTATGTAACACTAACAATTGGAGAGATGTTTGTCATTTGCGTGGAATTGGTTGGGTTGATATTTGCAACATGCTGGTAATTTTTAATGTATTGCAAAAGCCCATCGTTTTGGACATCTTTTTGATGGAAAAATGTGGCTAAATTTGCGGGAAAAACATCATTTTTCGGGGATACGTGGTAGTTTTTTGTGAGATTTGAAAGTCGTTGAAATATTTGGAAAATGGAAAGATTGTGTACCACAGTTGCAACAAAAATATTGTCAATTTTGCGCTGTGTGACACACAAAACACCACTGGTATTTGCGCAGTTGGATACAAGTGTTTTGGGGGCATCTTTGTTGTAGAAATTGCCAACGACAAGGGGAATACCTTTGGTTTGCAGGGGTTTGACGGCATCGGGGTGCAGTACGGTTGCGCCCGCTTTGGCAAGGGTGTACATTTGCCCGTAAGATAGGTGCGACAAAGTTTTGACACCGAAAATTTCCGTTGGGTTGCCTTGACAAACACCATTGGCATCCGTCCAATTTTCGCAAAGGGTGCTGTTGGTGGCCAAAGCGCAAAGGGATGCCGTGACGTCACTTCCACCGCGGGAAAAGGTCTTTCTAGTTTCGCAAAATCCACCGTAAAAACCGCCAATAACCGCAAAATTTACACCACGTGTCGCATTTTTTAGTTTGGCGATGGTTTGCCGAGTGTTGAGTGCGCGCTTGCCGAACACCACAACCTCTTGCGCCTCGATATACGCTCCGCCAAGGAATTTTGCCACCACCTTGGCGGAAAGTTCCTCCCCAAGGGACATGCAGTAGTCCAAGCCAAATTTGGTTGCGCGGTTTTTGGCATCGTATAGCAGTTTGTCGATATCCACATCAACGCAGTTGACGTCCACAACTTTGCGGTAGCGGTTGGCAATCGTTTGCCAAATTTGGTCGTTGTGGGTGCGAAAGTAGGCTGCAAGTAGGTCGGTTGTTTTGACGTCGTTGGGATGGATTTTGCCAATGGCGGACACCACCACCATTTTGTGGTTGGGTGTGAGAATTTTTTTGAGATAGACAAGGTTGTTGGGAGTGATGGCCGTGCCACCAAATTTTGCAGTTATCATAGTGGTAGTTTATGATTGGGTTTGGTGGTTTGACAACATCACAAAAAAAATTGCAACAAAAAAGTGCAAAGGTAACTTTGCACTATCAGTTTTGTTTGTCGTTTAGGTATTGTTGCAACTGCGCCAAAAACTCTTGCGCTTGCTTGGGTTTTGTAAAGGAGATGATGGAAATTTCGGGGTGGTCTTGCATGGCTTGGAGCACCTTTAGACGGCAACCCTTCCTAAAGCCCAAAATGTACTTGTAGAATTTGAGGTCAAGTTTGTCCTTGCATCCAGGAGCAAGGTCATCGCGTTGCTTACCCATGTGCTTGAAGGATCTTGTCATTGCGCGCCAAGCACAAACTGCCGGTTTGTAGTCCAAAAAGAGCACTAGAGTTGCCCTTTGGTAGCGCATGTCCAACGTCTTTGACCACATGCCGTCAATCAGCCACGTTGGCTCATCCACAATGGGCGCAAGAATTTGCACGTGTTGTTCGTGGGTGAGATCCGTCCAGTTTTCGCCAAGCAAAATTTTGTCCAAGTGGGTGGGTGTGACACCAATCAAACTGCCAATCTTTTTGGAAAAGGTGGTTTTGCCACTACCTGCGCTACCAATCACAGCAACGCGGGACAGATCCAACTGGGAAAAATCGTAGATGTGTTTTGTCATTTGGAAAGCTCCTTCAAGGTGCGTTGTTTTTCCCGTTCCAAATCCTTGCTGATGAGCGTTTGTTTTTTGTCGTAGTTGTGTTTACCTTTGACAAGGCCAATTTCCACCTTGACAAGGCTACCTTGGAAGTACAATTTTAGTGGCACGATGGAGTAGCCCTTTTCGCGCACTTTGCCAAGCATACGCATGATTTCCTTTTTGTGGGCAAGTAGCCTGCGGTCGCGCAAACTTTCCACATTGGAGTAGCTACCCTTGTCGTAGTTTTTGATGTGGCAGTTTAGTAGCATCAAATTGCCGTTTTCGATACGACAATAGGCGTCGCCAAGATTGACCTCCCCTTTGCGCAGGGATTTGACCTCGCAACCGATGAGGTTTATGCCACACTCTAACGTTTCGATGACGACGTAGTCGTGATATGCTTTTTTGTTGGTTGTGATAATTTTCATTGTTGGGATACTCTTTTAGATTGGTAGATTTATTATATGATTTTTGAGAAAATTAGTCAATACATAGCAATGTTTTAGTGCAGAAAAGTTTGCCTCCTCTCCGTCTTGCTACGCAATCCACCTCTACAAAAGTGAGAGGCTTTATAAAAATTGCATTTGCGATTGGGTAGATATGCAGTTTACAAAGGACGTTTTGTCGGCGAGAACGGGCACCCGCACTACTGTGACAATTGTTTTTGGTTAATTGGGTTTGTTTTGATATGCGGGCGGATATGGAATCCGCCCCTACGATATAATGCGGTTTGATTAAGCCATTGGTTGGATGCGGACGACCACAGGTCGCCCCTACGGAACCAAAAGATTATATACTATTGGTTGGTATCTTGTTCGTCCGTGGCAAGGTCGAAGTCGATTTTGTAGGCGGAGTTGTTTACACTTTGGATTTGGATTTTTACTGCGTCGCCAAGGCTGTACTTAATTGAGCCGTTTGTTAGGCAAAACTTTTGCGCGTTGAAAGTGAAGTAGCCATCCAGTTTGGTGATGCTAACAAAGCCTTCCACCGTGTTGGGAAGTTCCGCAAAGAAACCGCGCTCGGTAACGCCGGAGATGATAGCATCGAAAGTTTCGCCAATGTGCTTGGTTGCATACTTGCACTTCAAAACGTCGTACGCTTTGCGTTCCGCTTCGTCTGCGTTGCGTTCCATCTTGCTAGATTGAAGGGCGCAATTTTCCGTCATTGTTTCGTAGGCGGAAATGGCCCTTTCCGTCATTTTGCCTGCGATGGCAGTTTTCAAAACGCGGTGGACAATCAAATCGGGGTAGCGTCTGATGGGGGATGTAAAGTGGCAGTAGCATCTGCTTGCAAGACCGAAGTGGCCGGTGTTTTCGGTAGCGTACCTTGCCTTTTGCATGGTGCGTAGCATCACGTCGTTGATGAGGGCAAAGTAGGGAGTTTGCTTGGCTTGCAAAAGGGCATCCTGCAAAACGGAGTTGTGGATTTGTTGACTGTGCTTAACCTTGATGCCAACACCGCCCATCAAATCCATCAAAACGGCAAGTTTTTGCTCGTCGGGTTTTTCGTGGATGCGGAAGACAAATGGGTAGGAGCAACTTTCCATGTACTCGGCAACAGTTTCGTTGGCAAGTATCATAAACTCCTCGATTAGTTGGTGGGAAAACAACCTTTCGTATGGCACAACGTCCACAACGTCGCCCTTGTCGTCACAAAGGAATTTGACCTCCTTGGTGGCAAACTCGATATTGCCACGTTTGAGGCGTTTTTCCTGCAAAATTTGAGCCACGTGTTGCATTTTGAACAATGAGTCAGCAACGTCGCTTAGGTCGTTTGTAGCGGTTCTGTCGCCGTCAAACAGCGCTTGAACTTGGGTGTAGGTAAGTCTGCGACAACTGTTGATAACAGATGGGAACACTTCGTAGTCCACAACGTTGCCCTTGTGGTTGATGGTCATTTGACAGGTCAAAGTTAGGCGGTCAACACCTTGGTAAAGGGAACAAATGCCGTTGGAAAGTTCGCGTGGGAGCATGGGGAAAACCATGTTTGGAAAGTAGACACTTGTTGCGCGCTTGAAAGCCTCTTGGTCGATATCGTCGCCCGGCTTTACGTAGTGGGAAACGTCGGCAATGTGCACTCCCAAAGTGTAGGTGCCGTCGTCGTTTTGCGTGATGGAAACGGCATCGTCAAGGTCCTTTGCATCGTCGCCATCGATTGTGAAAATCGTTTGATTGCGAAGATCCCTGCGGTCTTGGTAGTCGCGTTCAGCAAGCGTTTGCGCAATTTTGCCTGCGCGAGTTTGCACGTTTTGGGGGAAATCCGTTTGCACGCCATAGGCAATGGCAACGGACATCAGTTCCACGTTGTTTTCGTTGGGGTAGCCCAAGATTTGTACCACTTCGCCCTCGGGGCAGTTGCGGTTGTCGGCTGGGTAGGAGTGAATTTTGACCACTACTTTTTGGCCGTTTTTGGCACCCAAAGTGCGCTTGGCTGGCACAAAAATGTCGGTGGAGAAATGTTGATCGTCCAAAATGACAAAGCCAACGTTACCTTGCTTTTCCATTGTGCCAACAAGTGTGTTTTTGCCACGCTCGAGAATTGCCAAAACCTTGGCTTCGTCCTCGGTGTTGGGCAGGCGTTTGTAAAGGACGGTATCGCCGTGGTATGCGCCGAAAGTTTTGGGTGCGGGCACAAACAAGTCGCCCTCCTCGCGGAGCAAAAAGCCAAAGCCACGCTTGTTGCCTTGGAAGATTGCCTTGCCAAAGTTTTTGCCGTCAACAAGATTGTAACGGCGGTCGTTTTCGTCGTAGAAAACTTCCCCTTGCTTTTGAAGATCCGCCAATGCATCCTTGACAAGTTGTCGGTCGGTAGACGACTGCGTGTTCAAAAGTGTGCAAACTTGCTTGATGGTGAAGTTGGACATTTTGGCATCGTATAGGAGTTGAAGAATTTTTTGATTAAAGTTCATTTTGATTGAGTTTCCTTTGGGGAAAAATTCGCTTTTTGCCCTACAATTTTGCAGAAAAATCTAGCGAAAATTTGAAAAAATCGCGGATACGTGTTCAATTTTTCCCCTTTGGTGCATGTTGGTTTGCACCATCAAGTTGGGTGCTAGTTTTGCTTGTAAATTAACGTTTCCGGATGGGAAAAGTTGAGGTGGATTTTCTTGTTGGGGTTGAGTAGCAAGTTCAACACACCGGGCTCCTTTGTGCCAAGACGAGTGTCCATCACAAGTTTGCGATATGGCACAAAACCGCATTTTTGTTGTACGCGCTTGGATTGCACGTTAAAATCGTAGTAGCCACAGGTCAAAAAGTCGAGGTTTTCCACATTGAAAAGGTGTTCAATAACCGCCTTGACCGCCTCCGTCATCAGCCCTTTACCCCAGTAGTCGCGGGAGAGCACGTAGCCAATTTCGCGACCGAGCAAGCCGTCGAACTCGGTGAGTTTGTCTTCGAGGTCGTACATTTCGACACCCAATGAGCCAATAACCTTGTTGTTTTGTTTGTAGACAATGGCAAAGGTTTTGTCCTCGGCAATAAAGTTGTTCAAAATGCGTTGGGACACTTCGATGCTTTGGTGATGTGGCCAACCTGCCCTTTCGCCTGTGCCATTTTGGGAGGCGTATTCGTAGAAATCGTCCAAATCGGCTTGACAAAATGGGCGCAACAAAAGGCGCTCGGTTTGAATTGTTAATCCATTTAGTGCAAATTTGGCGTTCATGTTTGCCTCCTATATTTTTGACAATTTGGTAGATTTTAATGTTGGTTTTGTGAGGTCTGTGGAATATGGTTCTCATAAACACAATCCCCCAGTCAGCCTACGCTGACAGCCTTCGGCCCCGGTCGCAAGCATAGCATTGCTCCCCGCTTTGGCTACCAACAACACACCGTGTTGTTTGCTTAACGCGTCGCGCCCTTTACACAAAGGGGCCTTTTTAGACTTTTACCATCAAAAAGACAATAGAATTTACGAGCAAGCCCTACCCAAAAAAAATTGGCGATTGGTATGTACCAACCGCCACTCTTGTCATCAGTTAAGAATTACTTAAAGCTGTTAAGGATGATCATTGCGATGCAAGCAACTGCAATTACGCCTGCGCAGATGAATGTCCATGTTTTGAGAACACGTTCACGACGAGATGCAGAGTTTTGACCATAGTAACTTTCGTTATCATCATCCTTGGTGGAACCTGTCATCGCTTCCATACCGTCGCTATTGCCCTTTTGTTGCAAAACTACGAAAATGATGAAACCAGCAGCAATAAGTGCAAGCGCTGCAATGATGATTTTGGGGTAAGAGAATGATGGCAGAGCTGCCAAAAATGCAATAATATTCAACACGTGAAATAGCCTCCATAAGTAAAATGGACATAAACTGCCCTTTGTATTTTTAATGCTTGTATATTTTACCACACTATTTGCCTGTTGACAACTGTTTTTTAGTAAAAAAAATAATAATTGGGGATAATTTGTGTTTTGGATGTGTTTGTTAACAAAAATTGCTTGCTCTACCCAAAAGTATTGAAGTATCGTATGATTTGTTGCCGCCATACGCATACGACCATAGGTCGCCACTACGATGGACAATTATTGTGTAGATTTATTACGCAAAGTCAACAAAAAAAAGAGAACAACTGGAAAATGCCCAATTGTTCTCTTTGAAATGTATTTTGTTAGATTACTTGTTTACAATCAAGTTTTTGCCGGTCATTTCGGCAGGGATTTCCAAGCCCATTGCTGTGAGCATTGTTGGAGCGATGTCGCAAAGCGCGCCTTCGTTGAGTTGAACGTTGTCGCGAGCGGAAACGTCCACCATGATGAATGGTACTTTGTTTGTTGTGTGAGCGGTAAATGCGCCACCCTTTTCGTCCAGCATTTTTTCGGCATTGCCGTGGTCGGCTGTGACAAACACTCTGCCACCGTTTTGCAAGATGCACTCTACAACGCGTCTAACACATTCGTCAACTGTTGCAACGGCTGTTTTGGTTGCCTCGATAACGCCTGTGTGACCAACCATATCGCAGTTGGCAAAGTTCAAAATCATCACGTCGTACTTGTCCTTGTTGATTTCCGCAATGGCACGATCGGTTACTTCCACAGCGGACATCTCTGGTTGAAGGTCGTAAGTTGCAACCTTTGGAGAGTTGATAAGTACGCGAGTTTCGCCAGCGTTGGCAAGTTCTACACCGCCATTGAAGAAGAAGGTTACGTGAGCGTACTTTTCCGTTTCGGCAATACGTAGTTGAGTTTTGTCGCATTTTGCAAGGTATTCGCCCAAAGTGTTGGAGTAACTTTCGGGACGGAAAGCAATGTCCACGCCTTGGAACTTTTCGTCGTATTGAGTGAAGCATACCCAATGAACGTCGCGTTTTTTGCCACGGAGAGAGAAGCCATCAAAGCCACTTTGTGTGAATGCGCGTGTCATTTCGCGAGCGCGGTCAGGACGGAAGTTGAAGAAGATTACAGCATCGCCGTTGTTGATTGTTGCAACGGGCTTGCCGTTTTTTGTTACAACTGTTGGCAAAACAAATTCGTCCGTTGTGCCGTTTGCGTAGCTATCCTTGAGCGCTTGAACGGCATCTTCGGTATAAGCTTCGCCACGGCCCAAAGTGAGCATATCGTATGCCTTTACAACGCGTTCCCAACGATTGTCGCGGTCCATTGCGTAGTAGCGACCACAAACTGTTGCAATTGCGCCAAAACCAAGTTCGTCGATTTTGTTTTGAAGGTCTTGTACAAAGCCAGCGCCACTTGTTGGGGATACGTCACGACCATCCATGTAGCAATGAACGTAGGCATTGTCCAAACCTTGTTGTTTTGCAAGTTCCAACAATGCAAACAAGTGTGTGATGTGGGAGTGAACACCACCGTTGGAGCATAGGCCCATAAAGTGCAACTTACCGTTGTGCTTTTTGACGTGTTCAACAGCGCCAAGGAGTGCTGGGTTTTTGAAAAAGTCGCCATCCTTGATGTTCTTTGTGATGCGAGTGAGTTCTTGGTAGATAACACGGCCTGCGCCAATGTTCAAGTGGCCAACTTCGGAGTTGCCCATTTGACCTTCGGGAAGACCAACTGCAAGACCACTTGCATCCAAAGTGGTTGTTGGATAGGTGTTCATCAAGTATTTTACGTAAGGGGAGCAATCTGGACCGATTGCATTGCCCTTTGTTTGTTTGGACAAGCCGTAGCCGTCCATAATGATAAGTGCGGTTAGTTTTTTGTTCATGATTTACCTTATTTGTGGGCGTTTACTACACCGGAGAATTTTTCTGCTACCAAGCTTGCGCCACCGATAAGACCACCGTCGATGTGTTCCATAGCGAGCAAACCTGCTGCGTTTTTGTCGTTCATGCTACCACCGTATTGGATGTACAATGCGTTTGCAACTTCCTCACCGTAGATTTCCGCAAATACGCTGCGGCAGAATGCGATGGAGTCGTTGGCTTGTTCATCGGTTGCTGTTACGCCTGTGCCGATAGCCCAAACTGGTTCGTATGCAACGATAACGTTAGCAAGTTGTTCTGCTGTGATACCCTTGAAGCCCTCAACAATTTGACGACGAAGAACCTTTTCCATGTTGCCACTTTCGCGTTCAGCAAGAGTTTCGCCAATGCAAACGATTGGTTTAAGACCAGCAGAAAGAGCCGCATTTGTGCGAGCAAGAACTGTTGCATCAGTTTCGCCAAAGTAAGTACGGCGTTCGCTGTGACCAATTACAACATATTCTACGCCAAGTTCCACCAACATAGAAGGAGCAATTTCCCCTGTGAAAGCGCCACTTTCCTTCCAATGGCAGTTTTGTGCACCAACGTGGATGT
The DNA here is from genome assembly GCA_017409765.1 of Clostridia bacterium. Taxonomy (GTDB): domain Bacteria; phylum Bacillota; class Clostridia; order Christensenellales; family CAG-314; genus Fimimonas. Next base: position 8,831 of record JAFQSA010000008.1, read on the forward strand.
TTGTGCCCTTTGTAAGTTCTACTGCTGTTGCCAAATCTGTGAAAGGAACGCAGATGATAACTGTGTTGTTTGTGTCGGCTACAAGTGGAATCAAAGAACCGATCAAAGTTTTTGTTTCGGCGATAGTTTTGTTCATTTTCCAGTTGCCTGCGATGATTTTGTTTTTCATAGTAATACTCCTTTAACCCAAGATACGGCATACTTGATGTACGCCGTTCTCAGTTGAAATTAGATTGTGTGTTTTACAAGAAATTGCACGATGTAGTCGTAGGAAATGACCACGGTGTTGCGGGATGTGGAAAGTACAACGGAGTCGTCGGTGAGATCTACAAGTGTGCCGTAGATTTCGTTTTCCAACACGTCGATAACTTTGACATCACGATTGAGATAGTTTTGCAAAGTTTGTTTTGTCATTGTTTGCTCCTTGATTTGGTTGTTGACAACATTTGTTACGATGTTGCGACGTCTACGATTTCTGCTGGCAACAATTGCCGCAGTTGACAGGTAGACAGGAACGTAGGAAGCACTCATGATTACTTGTTGTTCAAGCAGTTGATACCTGGAAGAACTTTACCTTCGAACAATTCCAAACTTGCACCGCCACCTGTAGATACGTGGCTCATCTTGTCGGCATAGCCAAGTTGTGCAACTGCTGCAGCGGAGTCGCCACCACCTATGATTGTTGTAGCGGAGGAATCTGCCATTGCTTGTGCAACTGCGTTTGTACCAACGGCAAGGATTGGGTTTTCGAAGATACCCATTGGGCCGTTCCAGATAACTGTCTTAGCGGACTTGATTGCATCAGCGTAGAGTTGGCATGTCTTTGGACCGATATCTGCGCCTTCGCGGTCGGATGGAATTTGGTCAGCATCAACAACGACAGTTTCTACTGGAGCGTCGATTGGGCTTGGGAAGTCTGCAATTGTAACGCAGTCAACTGGCAACAAGAGTTGTTTGCCTTGTGCTTCCGCTTTAGCCATCATTTCACGGCAGTATTCAATCTTTTCTTCATCGAGAAGAGATTTACCAACTTCGTAGCCTTTTGCCTTCAAGAATGTGTAAGCCATACCACCACCGATGATGAGTGTGTCGCACTTTTCGAGAAGGTTGTTGATAACGTTGAGTTTGTCGGCAACTTTTGCACCACCAAGGATTGCAACGAATGGGTGAACAGGGTTTTCCAAAGCGTTTGCCATTACGGAAAGTTCCTTTTCGATCAAGAAACCGCAAACTGCTGTTTTAACAAAACCGTATTCTACGATTGCTGCTGTGGATGCGTGAGAACGGTGTGCTGTACCAAAAGCATCGTTAACGTAGATATCTGCAAAGCTTGCAAGCTTACGGCAGAATTCTTCGTCACGGCCTTCTTCGCCAGCATCGAAACGTGTATTTTCGAGAAGAACAACTTCGCCTTCCTTGAGAGCGGCAACTTTTGCTTGTGCATCTTCGCCAACGATATCGGTAGCAAACGTAACTTTGCCATCCAAAAGTTGGTTCAAGCGATCAGCAACTGGCTTCAAGCTGAACTTTTTAGCATCGCCCTTCAAAGCCTTTGCAATAAATTCTGCCTTTGCTGCTTCTCTTTCGCATTCAGGAAGAGCCTCAAGAGCCTTCTTTTCCTTTTTGTTGAGTTTGAAGTTAGGGCTAAAAATGTTGTGTGGCTTGCCAAGGTGAGAGCACAAAATAACCTTTGCGCCTTGTTCCATCAAGTACTTGATTGTTGGCAATGCGCCGTTGATGCGGTTTTCGTCTGTGATAACGCCATCTTTCATAGGTACGTTAAAGTCAACGCGTACCAAACATCTTTTACCTTGTACGTTTACGTCTTTGATGCTTTGTTTGTTCATAGTTGATAACTCCTTTTTGTGTATAGATATACTTTTTTTGCTGCGTTGTTGAGGCAAAGTATAGCCAAAACTTTGGTTTGGCCCAAAATACCTCAATTTTACAAATATATTATAGTTTGATTGGACGGTAATGTCAAGTAATATATTATATTAAGTATATTGCCAAATTTTATGGTAGGCAAAAGTTTGAGTTATGGTTTGGATAAAAAGGTGGATTTGTTGCGATGCAAAGTTGTTGGTTGTTTACTTTTTCGGGAGGGGCAACCCCTCCCCTACGACACGATATAACCCAGTTGACCGCAACATAGGTGTCCCTTGAAAAACATTGAGTAGGATATGACAAACAACAAGCAAATTGGTATCACACAAATATCTCAATCTTGTGCAAAAATTGTCAAAATAAATGTTTTGCGTTGCCATTTTGTACTTGCAAAAATGTCAATGTTTGTGTATAATATACTCACTATGATTAAACTTGACCAAATTTGGAATAACATTCTTATCGAAGCGTCTTCCAAGGTGCCAAGCGCCCTTGCGTACGACCTGTACATCAACTCACTTCAACCTGTTGGACTTTACCGCGACAGGCTCATTTTGCTTGCGGAAACTCGCGCACAAAAGAACATTGTAGAAAACCACTACAAGGACATTCTTAAAAAGTGCACCAATGCTGTTTTCCCATCCATCATTGACGTGGAAATCATCATCGAGCAAGACTTGGAGCACGTTGCAAACGTTCAAAAGGAAGTGGACATCCCAGTAAATGCCAACTACGTCAACGCTGTGGAGGAAAAGGTTAACTTTGTAACACAGTACACCTTCGAGAACTTTGTCGTTGGCAAAAGCAACGAGTTTGCCGAAGCCGTTGCCAGAGCCGTTGCGGAAAACCCCGGCACAAAGTACAACCCAGTGTTTTTGTGGGGAGGCGTGGGACTTGGTAAAACTCACTTGATGCACGCCATCGGCAACAGATTGCAACGCAACTACCCCGAAAAGAAAATCATGTACGTTACTTGCGACCAATTTGTGAACGAATTTATCGAGTCGTTGCACAACAGCAACGATCCCGACGCAATGAAAAAGTTCCGCGCAAAGTACCGCAAAATTGACGTACTGATGATGGACGACGTGCAATTTTTGGCCAACAAGGAAGGCACTCAAGAAGAGATGTTCCACACCTTTAACGAGTTGTACCTAAGTGACAAGCAAATTATCCTTAGTAGCGACCGTCCACCAAAGGAAATCAAAATTGAGGAGCGCCTAAAAACCCGATTTGGCACAGGTATCATTGCCGACATCCAACCACCCGACTTGGAAACTCGCATTGCCATTTTGCAAAAGAAATGCAACGCCAAGGGCTACAAGGTTAACTTCAACGTGTTGCAATTTATTGCGGAAAAGATCACAACCAACATCCGTGAGATGGAAGGTATGCTCAACCGCATCATTAGCTACTCCACTTTGGTTGGTGGCGACCCCAACGACATGTCCATTGTTAACGATGCCATCAAGGACTACGCTGATGCATCCACAGATATTATTACCATCGATCGCATTGTAAATGCAACTTGCGAGTACTTTGGCGTTACAAAGGAAGCGCTTGTTGGCAAAAAGAAGAACAAGGAAATTGTTGTTCCTCGCCAAATTTGTATTTACCTCATTTGCGACATCTTGGGACAAAGTTTGCCACTTGCAAGTATTGGCGAATACTTTGGCGGACGTGACCACACCACCGTTATGCACGCGCGTGACAAAATCAGCGAGGAATGCAAAAACAACGCATCCATTGCCAACCAAGTTAAGGATATTCGAGATAAGATTTACAATAGATAACAAATTTGAAAGCCACCGAAAACTCGGTGGCTTTTGTTTGCGGAAAATTGCGGGCGGATATGGAATAGGCCCTACGGTGTTGAGGCAATGTGGACAAGGAGGATTTTGAGCATTGCAATATAATCGGCGGGAGCAAGCCACCCGCCCTACGGTATAATTGTTTTTGGTTAATTAGATTGATGTTGATATGCGGGCGGATATGGAATAGGCCCTACGATGTTGCGGTCAAGTAGACAAGGAAGATTTTGAGCATTGCAATATAATCGGCGGGAGTAACTCCCCTTCCCCAGTCGCAAGCGTAGCATTGCTCCCCGCTTTGGCTACGCCCTCTCAGTCGCCCACGGCGCCAGCTCTCCCAGAGTGAGAGCCTTTCACAGGGTTGTTGGCTCAACGCGTCGCGCCCTACGGTGTTGAAACGATTTTGTTTTGTGTGTATCAGCAGAGCAATTTTCAACAATTTTATTAAAAATCAACCAAAAATAAGCAAATTCAACTGTTGGTTTAGCAATTTTCAACCAATAGTCGCTTTACAACTGGCATTTGCTGGTGTAAAATGAGGGTACTTTCGAAAGCAAAACATCATTTAGAGCGGTTGCGTCACAACAAATGGCTGATTGCAAAACACATTGTTAAACAACAAAACTAACAATAATTTTGTTGAAGTTGCCATCAAAATAGCCTAGACAGTTGACGCGACTACTGGAGGGAAAAATTATGAACAAAACATTTGGCGAAAGAATTGCCGAAAAAAGAAAAAGCAAAGGCTACACACAAGAACAACTTGCGGAGATGATGGGCGTATCTGCGCAAGCGGTAAGCAAGTGGGAAAATGACATTTCCTGTCCTGACGTGATGACGTTGCCCACGTTGGCACAAAAACTTGGCTGCACAGTAGACGAACTGTTGACAGGCAGGGAGTCCGCACCACAACCCACAATCGTGCCTGAGGAAAACCGCAAACCATTTGAGCAAATGATGCTAAAAATTGTTGTAAACAGTTGCGATGGCGACCATGTGCGCGTAAATCTTCCATTGCCACTACTGAAGGTGTTTTTGAACTCGGAAGTAGATTTGACCTCATTTGGTGTTGGCAACGGAACACTAAACCGCTTGAATATCGACTGGAAGGCAATTATGTTACTTGTTGAACAAGGCACCATTGGCAAGCTTGTGGAAGTGACGTCAGCTGATGGCGACGTTGTGGAAATTGTGGTGGAATGATGAAAATAACAATAAGCACAAACAATGGGAGTGATACCGCCATAAAAGGCAAAGATATGGTCATACGGATACCTAACTTTTTGGCGCTAAACAACACAGCGCTGAAGATTGCAAAAAAGCAACCTGGCGGACAACACATCCCCGACATACCCAAGGAGTTTTTGCCGAAATTGCGCAAAGCAATTCGCCAAGTCAAAAAGATACACAAAAATTGGGTTTTGGTAGACGTTGAAAGCGCTGATGGCGAAAAAGTGCAGGTAAAGTTGTAAAACAATGCACCAATTTAGACAAATTAAGTAAATAAAAAGCCACCGAATTTTCGGTGGCTTTTTTGTTTACGGAAAATTGCGGGCGGATATGGAATCCGCGCCTACGATATGTATAAATGGAACATATAGCATTGATTGGGGATATCGACAAACAATTATATTAACTAATTAGAAAGCCACTGAATTTTCGGTGGCTTTTTTGTCGTTTTTTACTTTTCCAATTGTTTGGCGAGCCAGGATTTGTGCTTGGCAAGTTCGCCGTTGGCATCCACTTTGAAGAATTTGCGGATTGTGCGCAAGCTGCGTTTTTGCTTGGGCGCGCGCACGTTGTAGGTTACGCCAAGTTGGTCGTAGCGGGCAAATCTGCCTTGGAGTGCTTCGCCAAAATAGGTGCGGATACCACTCCAACCAACGTTTGCAAGCGCATCCAAACGGGGGAGCATGTTGAAGAACAATTTTTCCTCGTCGGCGATGTACTCCGTCCAAAGTGTGCCTTCCACACCAAGGATGTTTTCCCTTGCGTGCTTTTTGATACCTTTCAAAGGATTGAACTTTAACGTCTTTTTGAAAGGTGTCATGCCGTAGGGGTAGTCGAAATACATTGTGAAAAATGGCGACATGATGGTCTTTCGACCGTCATTTGCTTGCTTGATACCTTGTTTGGTGGTAAAAGGTTTCCACACTTGGGAAACTACGTCCAAGGATGTTTGTGGCAAGATGCCATCGTTCCAAGCAATTACCTTTTTGCCTGCTTGAGTGAGGTAGCTAACAAAAAACTCCAACATATAGTTTTGCAGTTGGGCAAAGTTGTCGAACTTGAGTTCCGCCATCTTTTCCACACACTTGGGGCAGTTGCACCAACGGTCTTTGGGGGCTTCGTCACCGCCAAGGTGGATGTACTCACTTGGGAACATGTCGCAAATTTCGTCCAAGATGTCGCAAACAAATTGGTAACTTTCCTCGTTGCCAGCGCACAAAATGTCCTTGGAGATGCCCCAGTTTTTGCGCACTTCGGCAACCTTGCCTGTGCAACTGAACTCTGGGTAGGATGCAAGTATTGCAACCATGTGGCCGGGGATTTCCAACTCGGGGATGACTTCGATATGTCTTTGGCTTGCGTAGGCAACAATTTCCGCAACGTCGGCTTTGGTTAGGTAGCCGGAGTGTGAAACCTCTTCCACAAAGCGCTTGCCATCGCGCACCACTTCGCTACCGGCACGCACGCTACCAACTTCCGTCAAAAGTGGGTACTTATCAATTTGCACGCGGAAACCTTGGTCGTCACTAAGATGCAAGTGCAGTTTGTTGAGTTTTACTTCGCTCATCAAGTCCAGCACCTTTTTGATAGTTTGCACACCAAAAAAGTGACGGCAAATGTCCAAGTGAAGTCCGCGGTAGGCAAACTTAGGGTAGTCCTCCACGTAGTAGTTGACGGTGGAAAGTGTTTCGTGGGGAGCAAACAAATCGAACAGTTGGCATAGCGATTGCATTGCGTAGAAGCAACCGGCTTTGTCGCTTGCGGAAACTGTCAAACAAGTTTGGGAAATGTTGATTTTGTAACCTTCCAATGGAGTGCCTTCTTCCAAAACGAAGTGGATTTGGTTTTCCTCCACGTTGTCGCAAAATTGCAAAACAAGTCCGTTGCAACTTTGCACTTGGGCAACAAATTGGTTGGCGATATCTTGAAAATCTGGATGACAAAATACTGTGGTTTGCGCGTCAATGGTAAATTGACCGGCAAGTCTTTCCGCCTTTTGCGGACGAGGTAAAATACGCATACTGCCTCCGTATGTAAATTGAGCGTTACTCAAAAAAACTCGAAATAAATTTGATGTTTGAAGTGTGCTTTTTGGGCGCACTTTTGTGCTGGAAAACTTTGCTTTGCGGTGCACTTTTGATGTTGGTTAACAGACACAAACTGTGCATTTTGGGGCGCTTTTGACGCGTGACTATTTGGGACTTTTGCCATTGCAAGAGATATTTTGAACGCGCCATTTTTGTTATTTGGGATGACCTTTGCACCACAAAAACTGCCCTTGTGCTTGCACAACTATCAATCATTTTACCACAATTGCGTGCAAAATTCAATAGTTTTTGCAAAATTGGTCTATTTGACCACTCCAAATGCGGTTTTTTGTGGGAAAATTTGGGAAAATGTGTACCTTTTGTGGCAAACTTGTACACTTTTGGGCAAAATAGTATATTGACAGAAGTTGTTGCAGTTGTCACAAAAAGAAAAAAATCTACCCAAATTGGGTAGATTTTGTGGGATAATTTTATTCTACAAAGTTTGCAAAGCGGTTTTGGATGTTGCCAAAGTAGAACACGATAAGTTCGCAAATGTTTTGTTCCAAAACTGCGGTGTCCTCGTCAAAACTGAGAACTTTGAACAAACTTACCAAAAAGCCCTCGGCAATGGCTTCGCAAATCAAAGGGTTGGTTACCTTGTGGGAATTGGCACCAACGGAATAGGTAAAGTACTCGTTGATTTTTTCCGAAATGAGTTTTACCAAGTAGTCGATAAAGGTTTTGTAGTGACTTGTGTTGCCTTGGCGGATGATGATAAATTCGTCCGCATACTCGGTGAGGTTGTGAGCAATGTGGCTTGCAAGTTCCGATGGGTTGTAGTTGGTAAAATCCAGTTTGGTTTGAATTGCCAAACGGAAGTTTTCCATAAATGGATTGATAACTGCAAAGTACAATGCTTCCTTGTTGGTAAAGTAACGATAGATGTTACCAAGGGAAATTTCCGCATTGTTTGCAATGTTGCGGATGGATGCGTTGGCATAGCCGTTGAGCTTGAACTCCTCGATGGCTGCTGCAAGAATACGATCTTTGATGTCTTTTTTGAGATATTGCATAGTTTTCTCCTTGAGTTACCAATATTGTAACATATTGACAGTAAGATTTCAAGTGTTTTGCAAAACAATTTGTGAATTTTTCACTTTTGATTTTTCTATTGAAACAAGTGTTGACAAAAAAATATTTTATATCACTTTGTTTGCAAATTTCCACCACGGCAAAACGGCCTTTCGACAAAATTTCCGCGTATAGTACAAAAATGGTACCTTTTTTACAGAATACAAGGGCTATAATGGGTGCAACCGTTTGGGAGGAAAAATTTATGATAAAAATTGGACTTGTTGGCGAGCACCAACTAAAAGACATCATCGAGCAAAACGAGCAGTTTGAAATTGCTTTTGACGTGGAGGGCGCAGATGCGCGAAAGTATTTGGACACAATCCCCGTTGACGTTGTTATCACCGAACTTGTGATGGCGGGGGAGGACGGCTTTGCACTACTGGAAAAGTATCGCGAGGTGCGTTTTATCGTGGCGTCGGAACTGAAAAGCGAAGTGTTTGTTATCAAAGCGCTGGAACTGGGCGCAAAGTACTACCTTGTGAAGCCTGTTGAGTACAACGTGTTGGAGCAACGCATACTTAACGTTGCCGATGGCGACAAACTTGGTAGCAAAGTTATGCGCAAAAAGACCGTCTCGGAAAAGACACTTGACGAACGCATCAGTAACATTTTTGTTAGCGTAGGGATACCTGCCCACATCAAGGGCTATCAATTTTTGCGCGAGGGCATCAAACTTGCGGTGGACAATCCGTCCATCATCAATGCCATCACAAAAAGTTTGTACCCCACCATCGCGCGCAGGTTTGACACAACCTCCTCCAAGGTGGAACGCGCAATCCGTCACGCAATTGAAGTGGCTTGGAATCGTGGCAAGATAGAAAACATCAACAGCATTTTTGGTGTGAAGGTGTATTCATCAGCGGAAAAGCCCACCAATGGCGAGTTTATCGCGTTGCTTGCCGACAAAATGCTACTGGAGTGCGCATATTGACAAAAAAATAGAGCAAGAATTAGGAACAAACCTTTCTTCTTGCTCTTTTTTGATGATTTTGTGTCGGTTTCGCGCAATCGTTTGCTATTGTTGTTCGTCCGTTTGGTCGTTGGATTCGTCCGTTGGTTGCGTGGTTTGGTCGGCTGTTGGATCTTCCGTTTTGCCGTTGGAAAGGTGTGTGACGTCTTCGTAGTCGGGGACGTCGTGTGTGGACATGTAGAACCTTTTGAGATCGGTCAAGACGCAGATGTAGTAGGGTTTGTCCACAACCCACATCAAAACTTTGCATACAAGCATTACCAAAAGTCCAAGGCCTGGCACTACCGAGAAAATAAGGTTGACAAGTGTCAAGGCCATTTCCACCACGAAACAAACAAGGTAGATGGGCAATCCCACAATGATGCACAACGTTTTTAGCAAACAGTAGCCAAAGTTTTTGCGTGTGTATCTAAAAATCCATTGAAAACGCTCGGCATAGTGATGTAGCATTTTGGTTTACCCCCTTTTTTAGTATTGTAGTCCTTTGGCTTGCCATTGTCAAACGGAAAAGGCCCTTCAAATGTGAAATTGGCAACAATTTTTACACTTTTGATTGCATGACGGCAATGGGCATTTTTGTTACTGATAATTTAGTCCTTGTTGATTAACTAATGGTAAACAATGGCAAAATATTGCACAAAAAATTGTTACTATTTTGTGATAATACCTTGACACTTTGCACAAGTGGGAGTACAATTGTTGTAGAAATATGGCAATATCGCGAAAGGATGTTTTTTTGCGAACAAGCACAGTTAACACAACGTCAAAATCCAACAAGAGATTGCCAAAACATGGCGAATGAGCAATGGATGGTTGGTTAACGAAGTGCTTTGACGAGCAAAAGGCAAGTAGGAGCGTCGTTGTTGTGAGGGAGCATACTTGGAAAGTCTGTGACCGAACAAAACGTCGTTATCTACGCAGAACTTTTGCCGTCAAAAAGCAAGCAGACATTGCGAGAGAGCCATAATAGTCCGGTAGGAGAGGCTACCACAGGGATACGGATTGCTACCGCCGTGCAATGGAGACAATGCACGATTGGTCAACAGGATACGTCAAATCAAGGCGTAACTTAGTGCAATTTCATCGCCCGGTGAAGCTAAAACTTGTAACGGTAAGGCGAGCCAAATTTGGACGCGAGAAGATGTGTGTTCTACTGTTGCAAGTGGGACACTTTTTTGTTTTTGCGGATGGATATGCAATCGCCCATGAATAAATCGGCGGCAGCAAGCCCTTCCCCGGTCGCAAGCACAGCATTGCTCCCCGCTTTGACTACGCCCTCTCAGTCGCCCACGGCGCCAGCTCTCCCAGAGTGAGAGCCTTTCACAGGGTTGTTGGCTTAACGCGTCGCGCCCTACGATTACTGTGTTAATTAAGTTTGATGTCAATATGCGGGCGGATATGGAATCCGCCCCTACAAGCTCGGCGGCAGCAAGCCACCGCCCTACAATACATTTTGTAATGGGATAACAAAAAATCCTACCAATTGGAAAGGCGCTGATACAAGAAATGGTTGATTAGCTGCCCTCTCCGTCTGCTTCGCATCCACCTCTCCCAAAGTGAGAGGCAGCGGTTTGGCGGATAAAATGCAAGAAGGCGCTGTGTTATTGTGAGGGAGCATACCTGGAAGGTCTGTGACTGAGCAAAACACAGATGATTTCGCAGTCGTTTTGCCGACAAAAAGCGACCAGAGCTTGTAGCAGCGACTTTAATAAAAAAGGAGGTTAAGTATGGAACAATTTGACTTGCAAGAATTTGTAGACAAAGTGCACGCGCTACTGGAAAGCAAAAACTATCGCGAGTTGAAGGTTGTTTTGAATGACGAAATGCCACAGGACATCGCCTTGTTACTGGAAGAATTGCCCGACAAGGTTATGCCACCGGTATTCCGCCTGTTGACAAAGGAAAATGCTGCGGACGTGTTCGTTGAGATGTCCACCGACAGCCAAGAGCAACTACTTTCCGTATTTAGTGATGCGGAACTAAAATCGGTGTTTGAAGAGATGTTCCTAGACGACGTTGTGGACGTCATCGAAGAGATGCCTGCAAGCGTTGTAAAGCGTATCATCAACCAAGCCGATGCGGAAACGCGCAACCAAATCAACCAAATTTTGCAGTACAAAAAGGATAGCGCCGGCACAATTATGACCGTCGAGTACGTCAGTTTGAAGGCTCATTGGACGGTACGCGAGTGCTTTGACCGCATCCGCAAAATTGCCGTAGACCGCGAAAGCATCTACACCTGCTACGTCACAGACGAAAAGCGCAAACTGATTGGTGTTGTTACTGTAAAGGATTTGCTACTTAACACCTACGAAACCTTGGTGCGTGACATCATGGAAGAGGACGTTATCTTTTGCACCACCAACGACGACAAAGAGCAAGTTGCGTTGACAATGTCCAAGTACGACTTGTACGCAATGCCGGTGGTAGATGGCGAAAACCGCGTGGTTGGTATCATCACAATCGACGACGTTTTGGACGTTATCGAAGAGGAAACCACCGAAGACATCGCAAAGATGACCGCCGTTACACCAACCAACGAGGCCTACCTTGAACAAAGCGTTTGGAACACTTGGAAAAGTCGCATGCCTTGGCTACTAATCTTGATGATTTCCGCAACATTTACGGGAATTGTTATCAACGCATACGAAAGTCGCCTATCGGCACTACTGTTTGCTTGCGTGCCCATGCTGATGGGTACTGGCGGTAATGCAGGTAGTCAATCTTCCGTTACCATCATCCGTGGGTTGGCAGTCAACGACATTGAGCCACGCGACACGCTGAAGGTTGTGTGGAAGGAACTTAGAGTATCCTTGCTACTTGCGTTGTGCTTGGGCGTTGCTTGTTTTGGCAAGTTGATGTTGATTGACGGACTGCTACTTGGCTACCCCTACACTTGGGACGTGTGCTTGGTTGTTTCCTTAGCGCTGTTTGGCACCGTTGTTTTGGCAAAGCTTGTTGGTTGTTTGATGCCCATTTTGGCAAAGATACTAAAACTGGACCCCGCAGTTGTAGCAAGCCCATTTATTACCACCATTGTGGACGTGCTTTCCCTTGTTATCTACTGCCAAATCGCAACACACGTTTTGCCTGCAATTTAGTAAAAAACAAAGACTAACGAAAAATTATCGTTAGTCTTTTTTACTGTCAAAAATATCTAATTTAGCGCAACGCGTAGGCATTTGGTTGCTTTTGTGTTGTCACGCACATCTAGAGAAAGTGTTGGCAAAAGTTTTGCAACTGCGGTTGACAATCAGTCACTGCAAAAGCCGTACAAGGTTACGTCCTTGCCCTTTAGGTGCTTTTGGAACAGTTTGATGGGGTTCAAAATTGACCTGGACATGTGCTCGGCAGAGGTTACCACAACAATCTCGTCTGCGCCCATTTCAAGAGCCATTGGCACGCTAAACTGTGCATTTTGCGCAGTTGTTAGGGAGTTGTTTTCTTCCACCAATACGTCCGTTGGCAGGCCCTTTTCCATAAGATATTTGTGCATAAATTGTGCCTCGGTAAGCCCTGCCTTTTTGTTGGCAAGTCCGCCGGAAAGGATGATTTTGTCGGGATTAAATTTTACGTACATCTCCAACGTCAGTTGCATGCGTTTTAGCATAAGTTCCGTTGGGGTGCCGTCGTCGTTAAGTCTGTTTCCAAGTACCACTGCTACTAACATGATTGCTCCTTTTGTATGCAAATGCCCACTGCAAAACTTGCCCAAACAATTGCACCACCATTTGTTATTGTGTAGTTTGTCAAAACTGGATATTTGTATTGTAGCACAAAACAAGTCACTTTGCAATAGGCAAATGCGGTGTGTTGGCTGTATCGAAAAAATCATTTTGCTACACAAAAATGCTGTTTTGCTGTCATTTTTAGCCCAAATATTGTACATTTTAGTCCATTTGTGTAAAAATGAACACTTAGCAGATATGTTTCTTTTTCATTTTGCTATTGACTTTGGCAACGTAAAAAGATATAATATTGCTGTAGGGCACCAATGTGCCGTTAGAAAAGAGTTGTTGTTTGCGTACGGTTACACAATGGATGTTTTGCAAATAATTTTGGTAGGGGTACTACACATGACAGGATCTGTAAAATGGTTTAACGCAAGCAAAGGATATGGCTTTCTAACAGCGGACGAAGGTGGCGAAGATATTTTTGTACACTTTTCCGAAATCAAAATGGATGGTTTCAGGACGTTGAAAGACGGTCAAAAGGTTAGTTTTGAGGTAGAACACGACGCAAACAACGGAAAACTTCGTGCAAAAGATGTTACACCCATTGAATAATCAAAACAAATAGCAAAGAGATGGACGAGTTGTCCATCTCTTTTTTGTTGCAACAAAAAGGCCGAGACTGATTACTCAATCTCGGCTTACTTTTGTATTATGCAAACTTTATTAAATAAACTCTATCTGTGGGAGTTTTTGTGGTGTTATGGTGATATTCAAATCTTCAAATAAATTATACAATTGTGTGAGCTTGTAACTTACTACCAAATTTTTTTGACACAAAACCTCTCCTTCGGTAGAAATAATATATAGGAACTCTCCATAATCATGAATCTTTTTGATACTATCTACGGAAAATGTAAATTGAGTTTGTTTTTGCTTATTAAAGGTAATCGTATTTACTGTCACACTTACTTGATTATCGGCAAAATGAACTTCTGTCGGATAACTCAGATTTTTTGGAGTTAACGCATTGATAAACACATATAGAGCACCTAATTGTATACCTATGGCAATAACTACAGGAGAGAGTAATATAATCTTGATTTCTAGTATTCGAGGTATGAAACTTAGTAACACATATGCTATTGAAAGTAGTGCCACAAACAATTCTAATATTAGCACATACTTATATAGATTTCTGCGTTGCTTATATTTCAAGAAGAGCTTGCTAGTTCTACTGAGTTCACCACAAAACTTAATATCTATTTGGTTCATAAAACTTGTTACTCCCAACAATTATTTATAATATTTCAAAACTAAAATTCGAATAGCGGCCAATCTGCATTATTTACCTATTTGCAAAATTTTACCACACTACTATACCAATGTCAATGTTTGTCAAAAAATCAGCACGGCCGTTTAGCCACATTTACCATATTGATGCCACCTGTTATAAAATCCACAAGCATGGCAATGCTACCCCACCACTACGCGACGGATAACGTCAAACGTGTAGTTGGCGCCAGTTGGGGAAACACCAACACAAAATGTGTTTGCGGTGACCTTTTGGGGGAGTGGGAATTGTTTTAGAATGTCAGATCCTTGGGCAATTTGCTCCGCTGTGCCATCCAAAAACAAGGTGGAGTGGTACTTGAAATCGGTATCGTACTCGTGGAGTGGCACATTGTAGGTGGCAAGCAAGTAGTCGTTTAGGTGGGTGGAAATTGCTTGCAGTTCAAGGCAGGGCTTGTACAACAGCCAAGATATGTTGGGGTGCAGTTCCATTTTGTCCACGTGGATATCAAATGGTTTTAGCGTTGCAAAGTAGGCACAAAGTTCGTTGATAACCTTTGGTGCAACGTCGTTGGGCAACTCGAAGGAAATCTTCAAAGAAACGTGCATGGGGAAGTTGGGGTTGTCCACCGGCATCCCCAGTTGTTTGCGAGCGTTATCGCGGGAAATTTTGAGTTGTTGCAGTTGACTATCCAAGTCGATACCAAGCCAAACGTACATTGTGCGCACTCCTTTTGGGAAAGTATAACACAGTTGGAGTGGGATTGTCTAGTGGCAAGGGAAAAGTTGATGGCAAATTGGGAAAATATGTGTTTTGAGTGGAAAACAATGGCGTGCCCTTGAGAGATTTTTTGTGGTTGCAAATGCAACATTGTTTTGAAGTTAAAATATGTATCGAAGCGGAAAAATCCGCTTCTTTTTTTGCCCTCTCCGTCAGTCTGCGACTGCCATTTCTCGCAAGCACAGCTTGCTTCGACGCTTTAGCTACAAACAGTTCTCTGGACTGTTTGCTTTACGCATCGCGCCCCCAAAGTGAGAGGCTTTGTTGAAAATGCAAAATTTGTTATTGAGTACTCCCATTTACTATTTGACTTTCGTTTTGCCACCAAAAAACAAATAGAACTTGCGAAAAGCCCAGGCGAGCGAGCAATGGATGGTTGGTTAACGAAGTGCTTTGACGAGCAAAAGGCAAGTAGGAGCGTCGTTGTATCCTATGGGGTCCCCGCAAATCCTGATTTGTGGGGAGAAGGAGCAACAACGCTAAAAGCGAGCAATGATGTTACTACATCGTTGCGAATAATATTGCGTTAGTTGCGACGCGGAGCATACTTGGAAAGTCTGTGACCGAACAAAACGTCGTTATCTACGCAGAACTTTTGCCGTCAAAAAGCAAGCAGACATTGCGAACGAGCCAAACACCTATGCCGTAAGTTGTTTTACAATAAGGTAGGTGTTGACGTTGTCGTTTGGCGTGAAGGTTGTGTCCACCGAGGACGTTGCCACAAGTGTCAAAACGTCGCCTGCCGTGAGGTTTGCTAACGTGACGTTTGCAAGATTTTGGTCGTCAACTGTAAAGTCGCTTGTGATAACACTTTGGGGGATGTTTGCGCCATTTTGCGTTACGGCAAGTGTTACTGTTGCATCAGGTTCTACACTACCACGGATACCGTAGGTAATTTCGTAGGTGCCGGTGTTGGCAACGGTTAGGCTGTTTGTGCCCGCTGTGACGTTGGAAAGGGGCAAAACGGTGTTCAAAGTGAGTGTTGTGGGTGTTGTTGTTAGGCCAATTGCCGTTGTGGCTGTGGAGTAGGCACCGCCAAATGATGCAAGACCATTTGTACCATCGGCACCGGCTGGGCCTACTGGACCTTGTGGACCAACTTCGCCCTGGATACCTTGTGGGCCTTGCGGACCTGTCAAGCCAATGGGACCTTGTGGGCCGGTTGCACCTGTTGCACCAACTGGGCCTTGGGGACCTGTTGC
>JAFQSA010000057.1 GCA_017409765.1 Clostridia bacterium
AAAAAGCAGTTTTTCCTGTTGCCATTTGACAACGCAACAATCACACTACAAGCCCCACAGGACTTTTGTATGGATGGCGAAAAGGTAACGCTAGATGGAACGTTGCACCTTTGCACGCAAAAAGTTATACCACCCATCAAGATTGTTAAAACACCATTTCTAAAAAGAAAAAAGAGATAGGTAAAATGCGTGTTATCCCAAGCGGAGAACACGCAATGAATTGCAACGCTGTTGCGTGAATTGAAAGGAACTTTCGTGAATTGCCTACGGCATGAATTGCGCTACGTCGCATTGAGGTTGCGATTCAATTCATGGAGCGAATCGAGAAATCATGGCGAAGCCAATTCATGATGCGAAAGCATCAATTCATTTGTGATCACTTACAATAACTAATTAAGGGTATTAGAATATATTAAAGAAGAGATAGGTTTTTGCCTATCTCTTTTTGTGTTTACTGTAAATTTTAGTTGGGTTATGGCATTTTGTCTGCGAGGTTAACTATTGCTTTTCGAATTTGTAGCCACCCTTCATGATTAGGTCATCACCGGAGAAGCCAAAGCAAATATATTGACTTCCGTTGTATGCAATAATACCAGACGAATAACCACTTAAACCATATTTTTCCAACATGGCTCTATTAACATAACGATAGTACCATGTTCCATTGGAACTATTACCATCCAAGTTGACGTTGATGTTGCTGGAGTTAATACGGATAGAGTTGTTGCTACCGTAATAGTATGTTCCGTAGTAATCTTTAGGGTCATTTACCATAGAGGATACTGTCTTTTCCTCTGTAGTCAACACTAGTTTGTCGCCGTTTTCCAAGAAAACCGTAAACTCAGGCGAATCGCCTGTTTTGGTAATCCAAAATACATATTTTCTATCCAATACCAATGCTCCACAATCTGCAACCTTGTATTCTACATCTTGCTTAGCCATGTATGAAGCACCATAGAATACTTGTTCGCCATTGTCGAATGTTTGAATTGTTGAACTATCCAACAAAGGTGCTTTTTTTCAGTTGAACACGACGGTCGGAAATAATAAGTTGATATTCGGTGTACTCGTCCGTTACAGCATAATATGTGCCGTAGTAATCGGATGCTTCCAGTTTATCAGCGCCTGTTGGGCCCAAATCAATACCACCATTAAACATTACAATCGCTATAACTAAGCAAATAATACCGATAATGCTTGCGAAAATGTTACTTGACTTGTTATTAATAGAAAGGCCACGTCCTCTGTAGTAACTTTCGATAGCTTGCTCGGGATCGACAATATCTACTGTGCCGTCACTGTACGCATTGCCACCGTGAATCTTTTTGACATAGGATTTTTTGGAACCACAGTTTGCACAGGTACAATCGAATTGAACTTTGTATGTAAGACTTTCGACAATTTGTCTGTCGCTTTTAGATGGATTGTAAGAATGCGTTTTAGTGTATCTTGATATTTCG
The DNA here is from genome assembly GCA_017409765.1 of Clostridia bacterium. GTDB lineage: Bacteria > Bacillota > Clostridia > Christensenellales > CAG-314 > Fimimonas. The sequence goes on from JAFQSA010000057.1 coordinate 1,461, forward strand.
TGATAACTAATGTCATCAAAATCAAATTGAGTTTTACATTTGCTACAAGACTTCTCTCTCTTTTCTTTTTGTGCGTTTGAAATTACACTAATATCCACAATGAGAACAAAAGCAATCGCGATATAAAGTATAAGATTTTCGCCCAGTTTCATCGCAAGACTTGCGCCCAAAGCAATGATTCCCGCTGTAAGGATTAACATTGCTATCCATGTACCACCTTTAATTTTCATAAATATTTCCTCCTTGGTTTAATGTGGCACCTCGATTATATACGAGAATTTCTCGTAAGTCAAGTATTTTACGAGAATTTGTCGTAAAATATAATTATGAATGCGACAATGATTGGTAAAAGAATAAAGGAAATCCGCACCGAAAATGGACTCTCACAAGAAAAGTTTGGCGAGAAATTGTGCGTATCACAGGATACTGTTTCTCTTTGGGAAAAGGGAAAGAGTTTGCCTACCACTGAAATTTTGATTTTGATGGCAACAACCTTTGATGTTTCCACTGACTACATTTTGTGTTTGAAAGACTATTGAAAAAATACTCAACGGGATACAACCTGTTGAGTATTTTATTTTGCAACTACTTGTTATTTTTCAGGAAACAACAGTAGATGGTATTGTACTATATTTGATGTGCTGTTGATAGCAATATTGGTTACAAAATATAGACGACTTACAAATTTACACAAAAAAAAGAGATAGGTTTTTGCCTATCTCTTTTGGTTTTTTACAACGTTTTGTTGCGACAAATATTGCAGTTTTGTGGAAAAATCGTCGATACGTGGTTAGTTTTGTTGTTTGTACTCGTCGATTTTGGCTTGGATAACTTTCATTGCGTGGTCGCCAATTTCCTGAGTGGACATTGCCAAAACTTGCTCGACGGAAAGCACGTCAACAATATCGAAATGCACAACGGAGCGCTTGAACGGAAAGTTTTTGTGGATTTTTTCCGTGCCGTTGATGGCAATCAAAGCAATGGGTGCTTTGGCGCGTTGCGCTGCTTTGAAACCGCCGTTTTTGAAGGGTAGCAAGTCGATGCCATCCTTGTTGCGAGTACCTTCGGGGCAGATGTGGATGCTGTGGCCCTTTTTGATGTTGTTGGCCGCCTTCAAGATTGTTTCGATGGCTTTGCGGTCGTTATCGCGGTCGATGGGCAAAAATCCTGCGGCGTGAATGCACTTGCCGGCAATGGGGATTTTGACGTTTTCTGGCTTGGTGATTGCCAAAAACTTGAACTTTTTGAATACTTGGCCGGTGATTTGCGGGTCGAATTTAGAGCGGTGGTTGGATACAAGCAGGTAGCTTGCATTGGGATCGATTTTTTCCCAACCGGTAACCTTTACCTTTACGCCGGCGGTATCAACAATCCAGCCGTCTACAAAGTGAAACAACCAACTGTAGAATTTGCTGTTTTTCTTGATGGGTTTTTTGGTGTTGATGGGCAACGTAACAAAAAACGCAAAGATGACGCACACAACAACCCATGCCCAGTAGAATCCAATCAACAGAAGTGGAACAATCCAAGCGTCGCTCCAGGTGCTAACAAGTCCGCCAACCGTCGATAAAACTGCCGACGTGATTGCGGACATAATCCAACAAAAAATTACCATAAGTTTCCCCTTTGTAGAGTTGATAAATCGAGTAAACACGCTTTGCGTGATTGCAATACAAATTGTGGCCAATTGCGCATTTTACTAAACTACGCAACAAAAACGTGTCAAATAAAAATATTGCCGCAAAAATATTAACATAGTTTGCGGCAACATGTCAATCGTATTAAAAATTATTTTGCGCTTGTTGCGGTAAATTCCAAAACGTCCAAGATGGTTTCGCCATCAATTTGGAGTGCAGTTGGGTGGTCGAACTTGACTGTGATTTGCTTGCCCTTGCGCACTTCTACACAACTCTTTTTGACGTGTTCGCCCTTGAATATGGATGGGAACACCATCAAAGTTGGCAAACGTCCCTTGCCAAACATTGTCATTACCGACAAGTTGCCATCAAAGCGGTCTTGCTCGGGAGTGGGGATCATGCCACCGCCGTAGTGACGACCAATCATACATGGGGAAAGCCAAACTTTTTTGTAGGTTTTGCTTTCGCCATCTACAATAACTTCCGCTTGGGTGGGTTTGTAGTGGAACAAAAGTCCCTTGATGGCAATGCCTGTGTAGTCAATCTTTTTGGTGGAGTCCTTTGCGCGGATTTCGTCAGCAACTTGACAGCAGTAGCCATCAATGCCGTAGCCAATGCCGTTGATAAACTTGTAGGTTTGGCCCTTTACTTCCACGGTGGGCAAGTTCACCAAGTACTTGTTGATTAGCACGGGCTCGCCACCAATTGTGCCACCGATATCCGTCAAAAAGTCGTTACCGGAGCCACCGCCAAAGTAGTAGATATCCTTTGTGAGGTTGTCGCAATCCACGTGGTTGATAAAGTAGTTAACAGTTCCGTCGCCACCTACCAAGATGCAACCATCGGCATCGGTTGTGTTGATGACTTGTTGGTAGTCGTTTTCCAAGACGTTTACAAACTCCAACGTGTCGTTTGGATAGAAAGCGGAAACCTTTTGCGCCTCTTCGTAGCCCTTTTTGTTGTTGGCTTGTGGGTTATAAAAAACAACGTATTTCATTTTGTTTCTCCCTAAATTCACTCGGCAAAACGAGTGTTTGTACGATGTGTATTTTGCACCTTGGCAAAAAATTTTTCACAATTTGACAAGGTATTTGCGGTTTTGTGAGCCTTTTTGCTGACGCAAACACAAAACTTTGTGTAAATAATACACAAACATTGTGTAAGTAAAACACAAAATCCACATCATAACTATACTGTGCAAATGTAAACTTTAGATAAACTGCTACAAAAAAAGAGCAACCGCGCAGGATTTTGGCCCTACATTGTTGCTCTTTTGGATTGTTTTGTTGTCATTTGGGCGGTTTGCTGGCGCAATTTGACGAGTTGGCAAGGTTTGTACATCTTTGTTTGTGCTGTCGAAACTCCGTCAAACAACCGCATTTGTGACGACTACTCGTTACTCAACAAAGTACACACGGCCGTCGTTGATGGTTTTTGGTCTTGGTTCGCCATTTGGGTAGCCCAGTACGCAAAAACCAATGCCCTCGACATCCTCGGTGATGCCCCAATCGGCAAGCAGTTGTTTGCCTTCGGCGGAGTTGAAAACTTCCTTGGCGCGATGAATCCAGCAACTGCCAATACCAAGGCTATATGCCGCGTTCATCAAGTTGGACAATGCTACGCTACCATCGTACACGTAGGTGTGGGCAACTTTGGATGCAAGCACAACGATGACGTCCTTTGCGCCGTAAAATGGATCTCCTTTGGCGCCCATAACGTCGGCATTGAGTTGGGATAGGCGCGCAACAATATCGTCGTTGGTTACAACAACAAAGATGGGCGCTTGCAAGTTTCTGCCTGTAGCACCGTTAAGTCCGCAGGCAACAATTTCGTCAATGAGGTTTTTAGGTACGTGTTGTGGCTTGTAGTTTTTGCAACTACGGCGTGTTTTTAGCGTTTGTGTTGTTTGGTTCATACCTCACCTCAGGGGAGCAAAAACATGATTACTGTGGCAATCACACCCAATCCGCACATAACGGCATTGGCAATGGAAAGCCAGTTGAAATACTTACAGCACAGGGAAACAATTGTGACGATCAAGCAAACTGCATAGGGGATGATCAAGTAGATTTGCAAAACAAGCAAAATTGCAAGTCCAAGACCTGCGCCGTTATTTTCGTTGTTGGGGTCGTTCATGTCGCTTTTGGCATCAAATGCGCCTACAAGAATTGATGCATTGAAAACCATACAAGCAATCAGGATTACAAAAATGATGATGTTTAGTACAAACAGCGCTTTACGTTGTTTCATAGAGCCTCCTTTTGCACAAAGGTGCAAGATGTTTTTTTGTTTACAGTATTATACTTTACAAAAGGGCGTTTGTAAATACCCAAAATTTGGAAATTGAATAGATGGGGGATACATTGCAAGATAACCCATGGTAGTTTGAGCGCCCTCTCAGTCACGCTATGCGCGCCAGCTCCCCCAAAGTGGGAGCCCTTTGCATAGTTACGATTGTACAAAACAACCAAAGTTGACAAGAGAAGTGTTGTTTTAGTGGAAATACAGCGCCAAGATGTCTAGTTCCGCCCAAGGGAAGACGTTTCGGCCTTCCTTGACAAAGCCAAGGTGGTAGTAAAGTTGTGTGGCACGCGTGTTGAAATCGTCCACCAAAATGCCAACACCATCGTAGCCAAGGTTGCGTGCTTCGGCAATCATATTTTTGACGAGAAAACTGCCCACGTGCTTGCCAACAAAGTCGTTTGCTACCATCACCCTGCCAAAGGACATCACGTTGTTGCTCTTGAAAGTGTCCTTGGGATACTCGTAGTGGGCGGGATGGAAGGTGGCATAGCCGACAATGCGTCCGTCAATTTCCACCACGCGACCAAAGCCGTTAGCAAAGTCGTCCACTATCAATTGGTCTTGGGGATAGCCGTCCTGCCAAATGGCAAGGTTTTCGGCAATCACGCGCTCTTTGACTTGGTTTTTGAGTGAAAGCACGACATCTAAATCTTGTTGTGTTGTTTTGCGGTAGGTCATGGTTGGTTTTCTATTTTTTTTGATACATGTGTTGTGTTTTTGAGATATTTGTGATGTTATTTTTGTTGCATATTGCCATCTTGTTGATGGTTATTTCGCTTGCTTTTGACAATGGATTTTGCCCATTGGACAATGATACAAACAAGTAACAAAACAAACAAAAAGGCGAACACGCCTATCAAAATTAGCGTGTCGGGGTCTGTTTCCCACATGGAAAAATCTACCCCAAAAAGATGCAGTACAAGTGCGCCAAGCGCAAGGCAAATGGCGGTTAAAACTATTTCCAGCAGGGCCTCGACCAAGACCTCGCGAATTTTACGTTTTTTTGATTTCATGATAAGCTCCTTTGAGAACTTTGTGGGAGGAATATCTAAACAAGACTATCGCCCCAGTCTTCCCAATTTGGATTTTTGCTTTCAACAAGCAGATTCTTTTTGGCACGAGCCCAACGTTTTAGTTGCTTTTCTCTTGCGAGGGCGTCGTTAATTTCCGAGTACTGCTCAAAATAAACAAGTTTGTGAACATTGTATCTTTGGGTAAATCCATCAACAAGTTTGTTTTTGTGTTCATACAAACGGCGCTGTAAGTTGTTGGTTACACCGATATACATAACCGCATTTGTTTTGTTTGTTAGTATGTAGACGTAATACATTGGCTCTCCTATTCCAAGATTTTGCTTGGCTTAGTGCATGCGATATTTCACAATTCGGTTTGCGCTAACACAAGCAAGTTTTCACTTTGTCATCCTGAGCGCAGTCCCGCCTGAGATTCCACTCGGTTTCACCTCGTGCTTTTGGTGCGTTGCCCAAAAGTTCGACAAGCTCAGAATGACACCTTGCGGTGTCGGCGGGACGAAGTCGAAATCCGCGCGAAGCAAGGATCAAATGGAGCGCAGTGACATTTGGGATCTCACACCATGTGCCAAACATTTACAGGCACATCACATTTTTTATTAGCTTGGTAACCCACGTGACATCTTTGCAAACTCATTCACGTAAGTGTTTCGGCAAAGATTTCTTTTTCGGCGGGAGTAAACCCCCGCCCTACGGATGGTTATTTGGTTGTTAGATAAACGAGGGTTTCTACGTTGTCGGTATTGGGGAACATATATCTTCGATGTATGATTCTCTCGCACCGAGGGTGATACTCGAAACGTCGAACCACTTGGCACGCTTCGCTTGCCTTTGCAAATCTATACGCCTGCCACTCTGCTTGTGCAAGCACAACAGTTGCACTCGTATGCTTTGCGTTTGGCTACTTTGTTAGCCAAACAAGTGTTTCGACGTTATCGGTATTGGGGAACATATCGTATGGTTCGACGTAGGCAATGGTGTACTTAGTGGAAAGCATGGCTAGGTCGCGGGCGAGGGTTGCCGAGTCGCAAGAGATGTAGACGATGTTATCCACATCGGCTTGCAAAATTGTGTTGCAAATGTTTTCGCCAAGGCCTTTGCGAGGGGGATCCACCACCATTGTGATGGTTTTTCCCTTTAGTTCCTGCGTGAGTTTGGGAAGTTCCACATTGACGTCGCCACAAACGTTGGTAACACGTGGGGTGTTGTTGAGTTCCACCATTTTGTTGGCGTCCGCTACGGCGCTGGGGACAATTTCCAACGCGTAGGTTTGATAACGCTCCGATGCAAGGGCAGTTGTCAAAATGCCGATACCGCTAAAGCAATCAATCAAAACGTCGGTGTTGGCCACATTCAAAAGATCCTTTGCCTTTTGGTAGATTGCATCCTTGACGCCATTGTTAACTTGGAAAAAGCTATCCGGTTCCAAGCAGAATTTTACGCCAAAATGCTCGCCCATAATTTGGGAAATTCCGTACACGTGTCGCGTAATTTTGCCCAAAATGACGTTGTTTTTGTAGGTGTTGACGTTGACAAAAAGTCCAAACGTTGGAAACACCTTTTTGAGCTCCGTAACAAGAGGTTTCAAGTCGAAATTGAACTCGCCATTGGATACAATTGTTACAAGCAGTTGCTCGTCCACATACCTTGCAACCAAGTGGCGCACCACCCCTGTGAAGGTTTTTTCGTTGTAGGGTGGGATGTTGTTTTGGTTGAGATAGTCACGGAAAATTTGCGTGAGTTTGGTGGACCAACTGCCACCCAAAAGGCAATCGTCCATGTTGACAACAACGTGACTGCCCCTTTGGTACATGCCGATTTTTGCATTGCCCACGCGCCCTGCCACCGGCAAGGAAAGTTTGTTGCGGTAGCCAAACACAAGGTTGGATGGCACGCAAGGCAACACGTCAACATCCAACTTGGCAAGTTTTTTGATATTTCCTGCCACCTTGTTTTGTTTGAATTTGAGTTGCTCGGCGTAGTCCATGTGCATCAAAGTGCATCCGCCACACTTGCCAAAGTGACGGCAAGTGGGATTGACACGCATTGGAGATGGTGTCAAAATTTCCACCACGTCGGCATAGGCAACGTTCTTTTTGACGTAGGTAACCTTGACTGTGGCAGTTTCGCCAACAATCATGCCACCCACAAACACGGTGTAGCCATCAACTTCGCCAACAGTTTCCGCATTGGCGTAGCCGGTGGCTGTGTATGTAATTTTGTCGTTTTGTTTTAGCATAGTTTTACCTGACGTTCCATTTGTACGGAACATAATTACTTGTAAATTAGATGTTGTTTGCAAACTGCGGGAGGGGCAACCCCTCCCCTACAATTGTGCAGTTGCTGTGGGGTTGTGCAGTACAAATAGTTTGCAAATGGAAATTATTTCCAATTTTAAGGCAATTTTCCAAAAAACATTGTACTTGGTTATTGAAATGCCATTTAGTGTTGACTGATACAAAAAGTTACTTTGTTTTGGGCAAAAGGACGGTAAACGTACTGCCCTTGCCAACTTCGCTTTGCACTTGAATATCGCCACCGACAAGTCGCAAAATCTTGTGCACGATGGCAAGTCCAAGGCCGTTGCCTTCGCCAGAGTGGGATTTGTCCCCTTGGTAGAATTTGTTGAAAATGTACTGTTGTGTTTCCGCGTCCATGCCACAGCCATAGTCTTGGATGGATACGGAAACTTTGTCGCCAATGTCCGTTGCGACAACGTCGATTTTGGAATCGCGTGGGCTAAATTTGATGGCATTGCCCAAAATGTTTACCCACACTTGCGACAATAGTTGTTGAGAACTGTGGATGGAAATTGCCTCGGCGGAAAGGTCAAGTTGCATGTTTTTGTCCTTGAGGGCCTTGTCGAAAAGCAACACGCTTTGGCGAAGTTGTTCGTCCAAAGAATAGGTGGTCTTTTCCACCACATGATCGTCCAATCGGGAAAGTGCTAGTACGCTTTGGGAAAGGTTTACAAGTCTGTCCGACTCGTTGATGATAACGTCCAAGTACTCGTTGCGCTCCTCTTCGGTAAGGTCGGCAGTTTTCAGCAGTTTGGCAAAGCCGGCAATGGAAACAATTGGAGTTTTGAATTCGTGGGAAAAATCGGAAATAAAGCCTTCGCGAAGGGTTTCGACACTACGCAGACTTTTTACCATGTGGTTGAATTTTTCCGCAACAAGGGTGTTTTTCAAAATTTCGTTGTCGTCGGCAACACCGGTGGTAAAGTCCCCTTGACTTACCTTGTCCAATGCATCAAAGTAGGGTTTGATGGCTTTTTTGACCTGCTTGGAAAACCAAATGGACAAAATTGTGCCAACAATGGTGCCGACACCAAGTGATACAGGCACAAACACCCAAAAATACACGGATGAGTCCTCGGTGATGTGGAACAATTCCTCAACCAAAAGCATGATGCCGAAAATTAGCACGGCAACAAGGGCAACGACAATAATCAAGCCAAAGATGATATTTCTTGTCAGTTTGCTTGTTGAGGACAAGATTTGTTGCAGTTCGCTAAAGGACTCCTGCAGGGTGGGTTGTTTAGTCGTTTTGTTCGTCATAGCGCACCGCCTTGTAACCAAGACCACGCACGGTTACAATTTCGAAATCTTTGTTGTCGGCAAAGTGGGTGCGTAGTCGGTTGATATGTACGTTTACTGTGTGTTCGTCACTTTCCGCATCCATACCCCAAATTTCGTCCATCAGTTGCATGCGAGTGAACACAATTTCCGGGTAGGAAAGTAGTTTGTACAACAGCAAAAACTCCTTTTTGGGCAAAGTTTCCTCCCCATCAGGAGTGATAACCTTAAAGGAATTGTAGTCGAGAGTGGTACGGCCTACAACAAGTTTGTGGTCGGAAACGATTTTGGAACGTCTTAGTAGCGCCTTGACACGCAAAATGAACTCTTCGAAATCGAAGGGTTTTGTGAGATAGTCGTCGATGCCTACCAAAAAGCCTTGTTTGATATCTTGCACTTTGTCCTTGGCGGAAATCATTAGCATGGGCATTTGACTGCCACCTTCGCGCAGGGTTTGTGTCAAGGTGTAGCCATCCATTTTGGGCATCATAACGTCGATAACCATCAAGTCGATGTAGTTGTGTTCAAGTTTGTCCAATGCATCTTCGCCATCAGTTGCCAAAATAACGTTGTAGCCATTTGTTTGCAAAATTTTGGAAAGCAACATGCGGGTATGTTTGTCGTCTTCCACTACCAAAATGTTGAACATAGTTTTTCTCCTCGTACTGTTAAAAATGTTTGGGGCGAGTTGACTTTTGCAAGCAAGATTGCCTTTGCGGATTGCCACGTCGGTTGTAAGTGCGCTTACACAAAGCAATACAAATTGCCCCATTATTGAATATATTATACACTATATTTACAAAAAGGTAAATAGTTTGGGGAAATTTGCGACAAATCGACTAGTAAATTTGTATTTTTCGCCGATACGTGGTGGTTTTTTGAATGTTAATGACAAACAAAATGTTGCCGAATTGAGGCATCTTTGGGCGGGAATTTGTCCACAAAAATACAGTTTTTGCAAAAGTTGACCTGTTGTTGACGGTAAATTTAAGTACAGTTTAAGAAAGTTTTGTATAATCTTTGGCATAAACTTGAAATGTAAAAATGCAGGTACAATGGGGGGGGTGTTGATACCTACACAAGGAGGATAAAACATGAACAACTACTACAAAATGCCTCACAAAGTGGAGTTTTCCGAAGTGGACTTTGGCTACAACATGCGCGTTGATCACATGGTGGAGCAATTCCAAAACATCACGGGACTGCACTCCACCGAGTTAGAAATTGATGCCAACACAATGAGAAACACCTCCAATGCCTTTTGGATACTTTCCAAATGGAAAGTTAAGGTTTTTCGCATGCCAAAGTTTGACGAAATTGTTACCATCGACACTTGGCCCACCTTTGCCAAAGGTGTAAGATTTGGCAGAGAGTTTACCATCCACAACGAAAAGGAACTGCTTGTTGCTTGCAACAGCGAATGGTGCACGTTGGACTTGGACACAAAACGCCCTCGCAGAGTAAACTCGGTGCACTACCCACACGACATGCCCCACCGCGAGGACAAAAGTGGCGCAGGGGATTTTTTGCAAGTGCGCGAAGTGGTTGACCAAGCACATCTGCACCACATCCACAACGTGATGCTGACCGACATTGACGGCAACAAGCACACCAACAACATTGTGTACATCAAGATGATGTTGGACTGCTTTTCCATTGAGGAATTTGCAACGCTCGACTTGGACGAAATGCAAATAACTTACCTATCGCAGACGTTTTGCGGGGACAAAATCCAAGTGTACAAAAAGCAAACGGACTACGGCTACTACATCCAAGGTAGTTGCAATGACAAGCCAATTTTTACTTGCGTGCTAACTTGCAAAAATTGCAAATAAACAATAAACTAAAAAAGGCAAACACAACTGTGTTTTGCCTTTTGTTTTTGCACAAACTACTGCATTTTTTGCGGATACGTGGTGGTTTTTTGTACGCAGTTGGGATATATGAGTGCTGTGCGCCATTTTGAAAAAACTTGATATTTAGCACAAAAAACACTATAACATCTGTACATGATTGTACAATTCAACATCCTGCATGTGCAAAAAGAATACGCCACACAACCCTATTAAAATTAAAAAGAGCAATCGAAAGTTGATTGCTCTTTTTGTATTTGTAGATGAAAACAAAAATTAAAGTTGTTGCAAACCACGTTTACTTGTGTGGTTATTGTACTACTCATCAACTCAACTCGAACATACCTGTGTAGAGTTGGTAGTACTTGCCCTTTTGCGCGATCAAGTCGTCGTGGTCGCCACGCTCGATAATTTCGCCCTTTTCCAAAACCATAATAGCATTGCTGTTGCGAACGGTACTAAGGCGGTGGGCAATTACAAAGGTTGTTCGGCCTTCCATAAGCGCATCCATACCGCGTTCAATAAGCCACTCGGTGCGGGTGTCGATGGAACTTGTTGCTTCGTCCAAAATGAGTACAGGTGGATCGGCTACCGCTGCGCGAGCAATGGCAATGAGTTGACGTTGACCTTGGGAAAGGTTTTCGCCATCGCGAGTGATAAGTGTGTTGTAACCATCGGGCAAGTGCTTGATAAAGTTGTGCGCATTTGCCGATTTTGCAGCAGCAATACACTCTTCGTCGGTGGCATCAAGTCGGCCGTAGCGGATGTTGTCCATAACTGTGCCGGTAAACAAGTGGGTATCTTGCAAAACCATGCCAAGGGATCTGCGCAAATCCGCCTTTTTGATTTTGTTAATGTTGATGCCGTCGTAGCGGATTTTGCCATCGGGTACGTCGTAGAAACGGTTGATCAGGTTTGTGATTGTTGTTTTGCCCGCACCGGTTGAGCCAACAAAGGCAATCTTTTGACCGGGCTTTGCGTACAAAGATACGTTGTGCAAAACAGTTTTGTCTTCCTCGTAGCCAAAGGTTACGTCTTCGAAACGAACGTCGCCCTTTAGTTCGGTGTAGGTGATTGTGCCATCGCCATGGGGATGTTTCCAAGCCCAATGGCCTGTGCGAGTTTCGCTTTCGGTAATGGTTCCGTCTTCGGCGATGTTTGCGTACACAAGTGTTACGTAGCCATCGTCCACTTCGGCAGGGGTATCCAAAAGCGCAAACACTCTTTCGCCACCGGCAACTGCCATAAACAACATGTTTACTTGTTGAGAGATTTGTTGGATGGGCATTGTGATGTTGCGAATGTACATCAAAAACGTTGCAACGATACCAACGTAGGCAAGGGGGCTATCGGAGTTGATAGCAATGATTGCGCCCAAAACGGCAAGTCCTGCATAGAAGAAGTGGGACATGTTGTTCATGATGGGGCCCATGATGTTTGCATAGGCGTTGGCGCGTCCGGCAACCTTTTGCCACTCGGAGTTGATTTGGTCAAACTCCTCAATCGCCTTGTGCTCGTGGTTGAACACTTTTACGACCTTTTGACCTTCCACAAGTTCTTCGATGTAGCCGTTGAGTTTGCCCACCGCTGCTTGTTGCTTGACAAAGTTTGTTTTGGATTTGCCACCGATAAACTTGACGATGAACGCCATCAAAACAAGCATAACCACCATGACAAGAGTTAGTTTCCAACTCAATACTATCATTGCGGTAAACACACCGATGATTGTCAACGCACTACTGAATACTTGTGGGATGCAACGAGCGACAAAGTCGTTCAATAAGTCCAAGTCGTTTGTATAGCGGGACATCAATTCGCCGTGGGTGTTTGTGTCGAACACCTTGATGGGCAGTTTTTGCATGTGCGCAAACAATTCGTTGCGCATGCGCTTGATTGTGGATGTGGAAACGGTAATCAAGATGCGGTTAAGGATGTAGTTTACCAACAAACTTACTAGGTAAACACACGCAACGGCAATAACAAGAGTTACCAAGTATTGGATTTTGTCCTCCACCACGCCGGAAAGAGCAAGTTTGTCTAGCTCGGGAATGCCTGTCAGTTTGATGTCGGCACCGGCTGTTGCGGAAAGACCATTGAGAAGGGGCGTTAGTGTTGCGGTTGCCATGATGTTGCAACCAACTTGGAGCAAAATGCAGAAAAATACAACTATCATTTTGCCTGTGTGGGGTTTGAGGTAGGACAAAATGCGACCAACCGTACCCTTTAGATCTTTGGGTTTTTGTGTAGCGTAGCGTTTGATTGGGGGCATTAGTTGTCACCTCCTTCCACAGTACCCTTTTGTTGAGAGTGGTACACTTCTTGGTAGATAGCGCAACTTTCAAGCAGTTGTTCGTGAGTGCCAACGGCGTTGATTTTGCCGTCATCAAGGACGATGATCTTGTCGCACTCGGCAATGGAAGAAATACGTTGCGCGATAATGATTGTTGTCATGCCTGTGAGTTGTTTGAGTCCTGCGCGGATTTTGGCATCCGTTGCTGTATCAACCGCACTTGTAGAGTCGTCCAAAATCATGATTTTGGGCTTTTTGAGAATAGCGCGAGCAATGCAAAGACGTTGCTTTTGGCCACCGGATACGTTTACACCACCTTGACCAAGGTCGGTGAGGTAGCCATCGGGAAAACTGTTGATAAATTCGTCCGCGCAAGCGTACTTGCAAGCAAGGGCAATTTCCTCATCAGTTGCATTTTCGTTACCCCAAAGGAGGTTATCCTTGATGGTACCGCTAAACAACACGTTCTTTTGCAATACCATTGATACCCCTTCGCGGAGGTTGTAGAGTGTGTAGTCCTTGACGTTTCTGCCGTCAACAAGCACTTCGCCTTGCATAACGTCGTAGAAACGAGGGATAAGATGTACCAAACTGGATTTGCCATCGCCCGTGCCACCAATGATGCCGACGGACTCGCCAGAGTTGATGGTTAGGTTGATGTTTTCCAAGGTTGGGTTGTCCTTGTCGTCGGTGTAGGAGAAACTTACGTTATTGAACACAATTGAGCCACTTTCCACCTTGGCATCGCTTGGGCCATCGGTGATGGTGGGTTCAGTTTCCAACACTTCGTAGATACGGTCGATAGAAGCTCTACTCATTACAAGTTGAACAGCGATAAAGCAAATCATCATCACGCTGGAAAGAATTTGTGTGGAGTAGCTCATCATTGCGGAAAGTGTACCCGATGCCATTGTGCCATGGGCAATTTCCGTACCGCCAATCAAAATCAAGGCAATCATTGTGCCGTACATAACTGTGCTTGTTAGGGGGTTCATCAAAATTATGATGCTTTCCGCCTTGAATTGGTGTTGACGTACGTCTTCGGTGGCTTGTTCGTACTTTTGCTCTTCGAAGTCGTCACGAACAAATGCCTTTACAACGCGGATAGCAGTCAAGTTTTCTTGTACGGTGGCGTTCATCTTGTCGTACTTTTTGAACATAGTTCTAAAGTACGGATGCACCTTGGTTGCCAAAAATGCCATAACGATACCCAACAATGGAACGGCAATCAGGAACACCCACGCCATTTGTGGTTGATTGATAAATGCCATGATTGTGGAGAAAATGAGCATTGATGGCGCACGGAAAACTGTACGAATCAGCATCATAAATGATTGTTGCGCGTGGTTGACGTCGGTTGTGCAACGAGTTACCAAACTTGCTGTGGAGAGTTTGTCCACGTTGGCAAAGGAAAACTCTTGCACTTTGTTAAACAGGCTTGCGCGCATGTTTTTGGAAAATCCTGCGCCTGCCATTGCACAATAGTAGCCGGCAAGTCCACCAAAGGTAAGGCTGATTGCAGAGGATATTACCATCAATACGCCGTAGGTGATAACAACGTCAATCAGCACGTCACTTGTGACGATTGCATTCTTGTAGATGGTTTGCATTTCAAACGCGCTCCACTCCAAATAGGTGATGTTTGCAACAAGACCTTTGTTTGTGGAAAAGGATTGAAGCGAGTTCAAAATGTTGGACATAAACATGGGCAAGACAACTTCCAAGGCTGTTTCCAAAAGCACCAACACAACGGTCAGTATGGAAAACTTTTCGTAGCCTTTTGCCCCTTTTAGTAGTTTTTTGATCATTTTTTACTTCCTTGATTTTGCGGGAAATCCGCAGTTGAAAAATTGGTTACATTGTTGTTTGAATTGGATGGGTAATTGTGCACCGCATTGCAGACACAACCAGACGTTGCTACATTGCGATGGATACCGCACCATCAAAATAATACTTATTTATATACTATTTGAGTATGAAATAAAACTGAAAAACATCAACTACGTGTGTGTTTTTTGAATTTTTGTTGCAAATTTTTACCAGTTTGATTACTGCTTGTTTGCAAGGTTAACCTTGTTACTTCTCAAAAAATACAACACACTTTTCGCCAAGAAGTCCTGCTAGTTCGTACTCGATTCCGGCACACTTGCGCACCTTTTGGTCGAGGGTGTACGCTTTGCCTTCGATCTTGATTTTTACAGGGATATCCCCTTGGTATTGATCCAACACGTCGCACACTTTGGCAAAAATTTCCTCGTTGCGCTCTTCCATCTTTAGCCACAAAGTGACGTTTGGTTTGGTTGGAGTGTGGTCCGCCTCGGCAATGGCCTTTTTCTTGCTTTCGTCCGAGTTGGGGTCGATAATTTCGCGGATGACAATTTTGTAGCCCTCGCGTGCTTCGGAAAGTCCGCCCTTGATAACTACAAATGCGTCGGTAACAAACTTGTCCTTGTAGCGCTCGTAGTTGACACCGTAGATGCTAACTTCGATGGAATCGAATTGGTCTTCCAAAACGGCAAAGCCCATCTTGTTGTTGTCCTTGCCGATAACCACGCGGATGTCGCGCAAAATACCGCCGGTAACCACTTGGCGTTTTTCCACCTTGGGGTAGACTTTTTCGCCATCGGGCGCACCGTCAGGAACGTAGGGCGCGGTGATTTTTGTGGAGAAGTCGAAGTGGTACTGACTTGCCACCTTGTCGTAGTCGTCCAAAGGAGAGCCCGTCATGTACAAACCAAGCACTTCGTTTTCGAAGGTGTAGAGCATTTGCTTGGGTAGTTCGGGAATTTGTTCGTGGGTTGGACGAGTGTCGTTTTTGAGTTCCGGCATCATGTCGAAAAGTGACATTTGACCTGTTTTGCGACGCTCAGCGCGCTCCAGCACTTCGTCGTACTCTTGCATGTAGAATTGGAGCATGTCCGCACGAGTTCTACCAAAGCAGTCGAATGCGCCACCCTTGATGAGGTTTTCGATCATGCGCTTGTTCAAGAAGGTTGCGCAACGCTCGTACAAGTCGCTTGTGTCGGCAAACTCGCCATGTTGTTCGCGTTCGTCCACCAACTTTTTGATAGCGTCCACACCAACGTTACGGATACCACCCAGACCAAAGCGGATAGCACCATCTTCTACGTGGAACAACTCGCGACTCTTGTTAACGCAAGGTTGCAAAACGGCAATACCTTGGGACTTGGCGTACTCCATGTACTTTTTGATTAGGGAGATATCGTTGATGCGGTTGTTCAACAGCGCACAAATAAGTTCCGTTGGGTAGTAGGTTTTGAGCCAAGCAGTTTGGTACGTTACGTAGGCGTAGCAAGTTGCGTGGGATTTGTTGAAGGCATATTGAGAAAATGCATCCAGTTGTTCGTAAATCTTTTGAGCAACTTCCTCGGGGATGCCATTGTTAACACAACCGGGGACAGTTTCGCCATTGGCAGGCCAAGTGCCACCGTGGATGAACAATTGTCCAAGGTCTTGCATCATTTGAGTTTTCTTTTTGGACATGGCGTAACGAACGTTGTCCGCAAGGGCGGTAGAAAAACCGGCAAGCTTTTTAACCAGTTGCATAACTTGCTCTTGGTAGACAATACAGCCGTTTGTTACTGCCAAGATTGACTCCATCGATGGGTGCAAGTAGTGAATTTTGGATTTGTCGAACTTGCAGGCGATAAAGTCGTCTATATATTGCATTGGGCCGGGACGATACAGGGAAATACCCGCGATGATTTCTTCCAAGTCGGTGGGCTTCATGCGGTGCATAAGGTCCGCCATACCGCCACTTTCAAGTTGGAAGATACACATTGTGTCGCCACCGGAAATGTTGTTGAACACGTTTTGGTCGGCGTAACTATCGTTGGAGAAATCAACTTTTACGCCGTGGTTTTCGTAGACGTAGTCGCACGCCTTTTTGATGTCGGTAAGTGTTCTAAGCCCCAAAAAGTCCATCTTCAAAAGGCCCAACTCTTCCACTTCGATCATGTTGTATTGGGTGGTTACAACACCGCCCTTAGATACACGACCACCGTTTGTTTGAAGGGGTACGTGGTCGCTAACCTTTTCGCGACAGATAACAACGCCCGCTGCGTGCATACCTG
This sequence comes from Clostridia bacterium, assembly GCA_017409765.1. GTDB lineage: Bacteria > Bacillota > Clostridia > Christensenellales > CAG-314 > Fimimonas. The sequence continues at coordinate 18,248 of JAFQSA010000057.1, forward strand.
TGTTGCGTGGGGAGCCTTCTAGGCGCATTGCGCAGTCCAACAACTTGTGTGTTGCTGGATCGTTGTAGGCATCGATAAGTTCTTGGGAGATGTAGGTATCTTCCGGCTTTTTGTAGGTTTTTTTGCCCAACAAATGGCGAAGCGTGTACTTGAAGTTGTCCGGAACCATCTTTGCAAGGCGGTTGGAATCGGCAACGGAAAAGCGCATTACTCTGGCAACGTCGCGGATGGCATTTTTGGTTGCCATTGTACCAAAGGTTACAATTTGGCAGACGTTATCTGCGCCGTACTTTTTGTGTACGTAGTCGATAACTTCGCCACGGCGGTCCATACAAAAGTCGACGTCGAAGTCGGGCATGGACTTACGTTGTGGGTTCAAAAAACGCTCGAACATCAAATTGAAGCGGAAGGGTTCAACTTCGGTAATGCCGATGAGGTAGGCAATGACACTACCTGCGCCACTACCACGGCCGGGGCCAACGGGGATACCATTTGTCTTGGCGTAGTTAATGAAGTCCCAAACGATAAGGTAGTAGTCCACAAAGCCCATGTCGCAAATAACGCCATACTCGTACTCGACGCGCTCGCGGATTTCGTCCGTTACAACTGGGTACTTTTTCTTTAGTCCTTCTTCCAGCAAAAATCTGAGGTACTCTGGAGAGGACATTCCTCCTGGTGGAGTGTACAGTGGCAAAAGTTTTTCCTTGCCAAAGTCCACGTTGCACTTGTCGGCAATTTCCAAGGTGTTGTCCATGGCATCGGGCAAATTGGGGAACAAACTTGCCATTTCGTCGTAACTCTTGAGGTAGAATTGGTCACCTTCGAACTTCATACGGTCGGTGTCGTCCACAAAGCGTCCCATTGCAACGCACATCATGATGTCTTGCAGTTCGGCATCTTCTTGGCGAAGATAGTGAACGTCGTTTGTTACAACAAGTTTGATATCTAGTTCACGAGCGATTTGCACGAGTTGGGGCATAACAGCCTCTTCGTCGGCAATGCCGTGGCGTTGAATTTCGATGTAGTAGTCGTCGCCAAACAAGTCCTTGTATTGTTGCGCCAACTCCAACGCCTCTTGGTAGCGGTCGGCAAGCAAAAGTCGTGGCAATTGACCTGCGATACACGCGGAAAGGCACACCAAACCTTCGGAATACTTTTGGAGAGTTTCGAAGTCGATACGTGGTTTGGAGTAGAATCCTTCGGTAAAGGCAATGGAGTTAAGTCGGCACAGGTTGTAGTAGCCTGTGTTGTTTTTGGCAAGAAGTATCAAGTGGAAGTACTCACGATTGGTGACGCCTTCGGCGTGCAAGTCCTCGCACATGTAAACTTCGCAACCGATGATAGGTTTGATATTTTTTGCCTTGGCAGCCTTTAGGAACTTCCAAGCGCAGTACATGTTGCCGTGGTCGGTTACGGCAATGGCGGGCATGTTGTATTCCACACACCTATCCAGCATTTCGTCGATGCGTGTTTCGCCGTCCAAAAGGCTGTACTCGGTGTGAAGGTGTAAGTGAACGAATGGTTTCATGTTTTCTCCTGTGTGATGGTGTTTTTAGGGGATACGTGTTGTGTTTTTGCGAATGGGCTAGTCCTGTTGGGAAAGTTGGATTAGTCGTGTTAGACGGTGGTTAGCACCGCTTTTGGATATACCAAGTCGGTTGGCAAGTTCCTCGAGGCCTGCTTCTGGGAACTCTTCGCGAAGGAGAGCAATTTCCTTGAGTTGGTCGGACAAACTATCGAACAAACCCTTTTGGCGCAAGGTGGCAATGGCGATTAGTTGCTTTTCCGAGGCTTGGATGGCCTTGTCGATGTTGGCGGAAATGCAGTTGCTTTGGCGGTTGGCCGTGTTACGAATACTGCGTCCAATGATGACGTTTTCCAACTTCAAACTGGCGCTAGTTGCACCCAAGTACACCAAAAAGTCGGCAATTTTTTCGCTTTCCTTTAGGTACAAGATTGTGCGGTTTTTGCGCTCCAAGGTGTGGAAGGACCACTCGGCAAAGGTTTGTTGGATTGCCTTGGCAAGTTGGGTGTTTGCCAGTCGCAACTCCAAGTGGTACTTGCCCCTTGTTTCGCTTTCCGCAAGGTCGTTGGAGCCAAGTGGAATTACTACCGAGCCACTTGCAACAAACAATCCTTGCATAAAGGCGCGTTTGCAACAATCCTTGGTGGGCAAAATTTCCTCCAGGCGATTGTTGATTTGCATTGTGCCTTCCTCATCGCGGTACACAAGCCCCAACTTTTCGCCAATGTTGCCCAAAAACTCGCAACTGTACACCGCTTCGCCTTTGACGTTCAAGTTGGAACTTTCAATTTCGGCGGAAATGCCAAGGTTGGCTTCGGCAAGGTGTTTGCAGAAAGTTAGCATTTCGTGATTTTCGCTTTCCACAACAAAGCCGAAACTTTTGTAGCCCAAAGTTAGACTACCGATGCTTTTTAAGACGGCAGTCAAAAAGGAAGTTGCACAGCAACCCCTAAGATGGCGAAGAATTTTGAGAATTTCCAGTTTGGTGGATTGAGAAAATGTCATTTGTGGCCTCGTCGAAGTTCAGCAGGTTTAGTTCCACTTGGGATGTCACTTGGTAGCGTTCCCAAAGTACCCGTTGAATATAACTTATTAATAAGTATATATCTTTTGAGGCACTTTTGTCAATGTTTATAACGAAACCTGCGTGCTTTTTTGAAACTTTTGCTTGGCCAATTTGGTAACCCTTTAGCCCTGCCTCGTCGATGAGTTTGGAAAGGGGGACGTTTTCGTTGTACAAAACGCATCCGGCCGTCTTTGCGCCCAGCGGTTGGGTTTTGGCTTTTTGCCCTTTCATCCATTGGATTTTGTGGGAAACTTGCGTTGGCGTGGACTTTGCAAAGCAAAAAGTCACTTGCAAAACCACGTAGTTGGAGTGTTTGAAAATGCTGTTGCGATGGGCAAAGTTGCATTGTTTAGCGGAAAGTGTTTTTACAACGCCATTGTGCAACACCTTGACGGAGTGGACGATATCCTTGGCGCATTGTCCAAAGCAACCGGCATTGCAAACAACCACACCACCTACACTTGCTGGCAAACAAGCAAGAAACTCCCCACCGGTTAGCCCCTTGGCAACACAAAGTTGCGCAACCTTGGCTGTTGGCGCACCACAATCGGCGGTAACAAAGTTGCCGTCAAACGCAATGCCATTTAGATTTTTGGTGGAAACAACAACACCATCGAAGTGATTGTCGCTTGCAAGGACGTTGCTACCCTTGCCCAAAATGTAAAAAGGTATCTTGTTGCGACGCAGATACCTTGTTGCAGAAACTAGTTGTTTTGTTTGGCTTGGATACACAACCAATGCGATTGTGCCACCCACTCCCAAGGTGGTTAAATTGGCAAAGGTACAATTTGTGTTTGTGGCAATGCCAAGGGAGTGCATTTTGGATACAATTTTTTGAGTGTTCATAGGACAAAATTGAATTTTTTTGGAAATTTTTGGGGATACGTGTTGCTTTTTTGAAAATTTTAATTTTTAGAAATTGAAAAAAATTGGAAGGATTTTGTGGGGCAATAGAACACTTGATTGCGCAAAAACTCGTGCAAAAACGGTTTTTTTACTGCGAATTTATCTCTTTCAATGCGCTACTGCGAGCATCCAAAATAGACTCTTCGTCGGCAAAAACATTTGGAACAATTGCCTTTGAAATGCCACTTTCGCAGGCGGAATACCACTCGTTTGTGTACAAATTTTGACAAGTGACGCTAAACATGGAAATATCTCGCACACTTTGCTGAACGGTGTCCGTCAAAAGATACTGCACGTACTTTTGGCAAATGGATAGATTGGATGTGTGCTTGCTAATGCCCACGTAACTAACAAGGTCGGTATAGGCGGTCAAGGGAGCAAACAGCAGTTCTTCCATTTTGCCAAGTTCCAGTTTTTTGCCGAGGCGGTACATATCCCGTTGAGTACCAAGCAACGTTACTGCACTTTTGTTGGCAACAAACTGCTCGTAGGCGGTGTACTGGGTTGTGGAGTAATCTGGTTGAAACGCGCCTTTGACGCCACTTTTTGCCAAAGCGGTTAGTGGACTGTTGTACCCGCTAAATCCGCACACAAGGGGAGCAAGCGTAATTGTGTTTTTGCCCACCTTTCGCGTGAAAGTTGTAGTTAAACAGTTTGCCAAAACGTCGCCATTTTGCTGACTTTTTCGTGCAAAAACGCAGTACGTACCCACAAAAATTGGAATTGCATAGGTGGAGTTGTGCACCCGTCCGCTTTGGGCAAAATTGTCCAAAACACCACCAAAATCTACGTCCATTGGGGCAAGATTTTGCAACACTTTTGCACCCACTCCGCGGGAAAAACACAGCAAATCAAACTTTTGCCCATCCGCCAGTTTTGCCAAGAGTTGGCTTTCCGTAAGCGCCGTTACGCACACAAAAACACCCTTGTTTTGGCTTTCGAACTGAGCGGAGCGCTTGGTAAACCAACTTTGCCTGCTGCCGCTACCGCCTTCGAAACTATCCACCAACCACAAATTGATTACACCTTGATAGGTGGCGTTTGCATCCGTTGTTGGCCTTTGCGGAAGGTTTGGCATGGCAAAAATAAACACGCCGGCAATTGCCACCACAACCAATGCTTGAGCAATCAGTTGCGGAGTAAGTCGTTTGAGATGCATAACCTTTTTGTCTTTTTGCTTATTCTTTGGCTTTACTATCTTGATTTTACCCATAAATGCATCATTCCATCGCAATAGTATATGCAAAAGTTGCGCAAAATAGATAACAATGGGGAGTGCAAAAGAATTCCTGTACACCAAAAGGGCCCCATTTTGGTTTTGAGCCAAATTGCAATGCAAAAAATGAGTATCACAACACAAAAAATTGAATATCTCAACGCAAAAAACAATTTTTGCATACCAAATTTCAATTTGGGTATTTACATTTGTTATATTTTATTTTATAATTGGTATGTTGTGGGCAAGATTGCAAACAACTTTTGTCTGTTGAAAAGGCACTTTGTCAACAATCAATTTGCGTTTGCACCACCGCAACCTGCCTTTGGGCAAATACATCGAAAGGAAAACTTTTTATGAAACTGAACACCAAACGTACAATTCTTGTGGGATTTGCATTTTTCCTGATTAGTGCTTTTTGGCAAGCATACGATGCAATCATCCCCCTTATGCTTACAAACAAATTTGGTCTGGACCAAACTTGGTCGGGCCTGATCATGTCCTTGGATAACATTTTGGCGTTGTTCATGTTGCCAATTTTTGGTTCCTTGTCCGACAAGACAAAAACCAAGTACGGCAAACGTACACCATTTATTGTTATCGGCACAATTTTGGCAATTGTGTGCTTTGTGGGACTCTCATTTGTTGATGCGGCACAACTGCAAAAGATCAAGGACGAAAACGTTACAAATGCAACCTACTGGAGCCAAAGAGAATCCTACACCGAGTTGGAAAACCGCGAGTTCCACACCATCACGAACAACGACGTAGACAGCAAATACAGTTTGAGTGACTACGCATCTCAAGTGCGCTTCAACAAAGATTACGACGAGTTGACCGACGCGGAAAAGGCAGAACTGCAAACTTGGTACGAAGGTATTGACTTTGAAAGCAGATACGCCTACGACCCAAATACCAACACCTACACAATCTACCCAAGCAAAGATGCCGTACCCAAGGGAGTGCTAACAACAAACACCTACTCCACACTTGTTAGCGCGCCAGAAAGTCAATTTGCCAAGGAAATCACAAAGGGTAACGTGTTTGTTTTGGTGTTGTTCATCATTGTGCTTTTGATGACGTTGATTAGCATGGCAACATTCCGCTCCCCTGCGGTAGCATTGATGCCGGACGTTACAGTAAAGCCACTAAGAAGCAAGGCAAATGCCATCATCAACTTGATGGGTACTGCCGGAGGTATTTTGGTACTTTTGCTTGGCAAATTGTTTGGTACAGGTAGCGTACAAAATCAATTGATGGACTACCGTTGGTTTGTTGCAACCGTTTGTGGCATCATGCTTGTGGCACTTACAACATTCATTTTGACCGTAAAGGAAAAGAAATGGAATCAACAAATGCTTGACGAGCAAGCAAAACTTGATGCGGAAGAACAAAACGACCAACCCGAAGTACAAGTGGAAGAACCTGTACAAGAAACAAAACTCCCCAAGGACAAACTCCGCTCGTTGATATTTATCCTTGCATCCGTTGCAATGTGGTTTACTGGTTACAACGCAGTTACAAGCAAGTACAGCGTTTACGCGCTTAACGTTTTGAACAAAGACTACAACACCACACTTTTGATTGCGCAAGCAGCCGCAGTTGTTGCCTACATCCCTGTTGGTATGATTGCAAGCAAACTTGGTCGCAAAAAGACAATCATGATTGGTGTTGGTATGTTGTTTACTGCATTTTTTGGCGCGGCATTTATTGGTCCATCCTCCCCAGGATTCTTGATCACATTGTTGTTTGCTTTGGCTGGTGTTGCTTGGGCAACAATCAACGTAAACAGTTTCCCAATGGTTGTAGAACTTGCACAAGGATCCACCATTGGTAAGTACACAGGCTACTACTACACGGCAAGCATGGCAGCGCAAGTTATCACACCTATCCTTTCCGGTTGGTTGATGACACAATTTGGCACAATGAAGATTTTGTTCCCATACGCATCCATCTTTGTGGCAATTGCATTTGTAACAATGTGCTTTGTAAAGCACGGCGATGCTAAGCCCGAACAACCCAAGGATAAACTTTCTATGCTTGGTGGCGCAGAGGACTAGAACTAAACAAAAACTATGGACGTGGCAAAAGTCACGTCCATTTTTTGTTGGATTTTTTGCGGAAAAATCTCAAAAATACGTTAGGTTTTTGTACAGTTTTATTGACTAAATTGTGCAAAAGATGTAAAATCTATATGCAATATCTCATTGGAGGTAAACTATGGACTATCAAGGTACAATTTCGCGCGGAATTCGCGCACCAATCATCAAACGTGGCGACGACCTTGCGCAAATCGTTGCTGATTGCGTTGTAAACGCATCGGTTAGTGGCGGTTTTGAACTAAACGACAAGGACGTTGTTGCCGTTACCGAGGCGGTGCTTGGACGCGCTCAAGGTAACTACGCAACTTTGGAACAAATCGCAAAGGACGTGCACGAAAAGTTTGGCGACGAAACGGTTGGTCTTGTTTTGCCAATTCTTTCCAGAAATAGATTTTCCATGCTTTTGAGAGCCATCAGCATGGGCGTTAAGAAGTTGATTGTGCAACTATCCTATCCAAGTGACGAAGTGGGCAACAGTTTTGTTACCACCGAGCAATTGATGGAAAAGGGCGTTAACCCCTACACCGACGTGTTTACAGCGGAGGAGTTCCACAACACCTTTGGCGACGTAAAACACGTGTTTACAGGTGTGGACTACATCGACTACTACCAAGAAATTGGCAACTGCCAAGTTATCCTTGCAAACAATCCTTGCGAAATTTTGAAACATACAAAGTACGTTATCAATGCGGATATCCACACTCGCAAGCAAACAAAGGCAATCCTTTTGAATGCCGGCGCAAAGAAAGTTTGCTCGTTGGACGAATTTATGACACACTCCGTTGACGGCAGTGGCTACAACGAACAATACGGTATTTTGGGTAGCAACCTTGCCACCGAAAACAGCGTAAAACTTTTCCCACGCGATTGCGAAAACTTTGTTTTGCGTGTGCAAAAACTCATCTTCGAAAAGACAGGCAAAATGCTGGAATGCATGGTGTACGGCGATGGCGCTTTCAAAGACCCTGTTGGTGGCATTTGGGAACTTGCTGACCCAGTTTGCTCGCCAGCGTTCACAAGCGGACTTGTTGGCACTCCTAACGAAATCAAACTCAAGTACGTTGCAGATAACAAACTTGCAGGACTATCTGACGAGGAAGCGGAACGCGAACTGAAGAAGATAATTGCCCAAAAGCAAAACAACCTTGTTGGCAACATGCTCAGCCAAGGCACAACACCAAGACGCATCACCGACTTGCTTGCCAGCCTTGCCGACCTTACAAGTGGTAGCGGCGACAAAGGCACACCAATTGTGCTTGTACAAAACTACTTCAAAAACTACGCAATGTAATTGGTTGTTGAACAATGCACTTGTAAGCTTGTGTTGTTGAAAATTCAACGCACAAACCAAATAAAACTAAATTAGCACAAAGAAAAGACTTTGGATTGTTCCAAGGTCTTTTTTCAAACAAACATTTTGATGGATAAACAAGTTTCACAAAGATATACTGCTATCACAAAAAGAAAAGACTTTGGATGTTTCCAAAGTCTTTTTTGGTTGGTATTGAACTGAAGAACGGAAGTAATTGAACAAAGAAAATAAAAAACTACAAAATAAAAGGAGTAAAATGTAGCAACGTGCAATACCAACCGTAAAATTACACAAGCGATGCCCGTGAAATTTTGCAATGGGTGAGTGTTTCCACAACGTTTGTTGCAGTTTTGCGCAAAATCGCCGATACGTGGTGAGTTTTTGAGCAAATTGGACTACTTCAACGTGGGCAAAAGATTGGCAAAATCCACGCCAAAACGAGGGTCGGTGCGCTCCGTTTGACTTGCGCAGTTGCCAACAAAGATGGCGGATAGTTGAGTGGCTTGCAAAAGATTGCAAGAACAAAGCAGTTCGCCCAAAAGCACCGAACTGAACAAATCCCCCGTGCCAGAGAAAGGTGTGCCAACGCGAGTGTTTGTGACAAATCGCGCGCCACTTGGTGTAAGCACCACGTTACCAATCAATTCATTACAGGGCACTCCTGTAATAACGGCGTTTTTTGCACCAGTTTTAGCAAGGAGATCTTGGAAAATTTTGCCAACGGTTGCCAAAAAGGTAGGCTCATCTTGGTGGGACATCACGTTCGCAAAAGGAACGTCACAAAGCAAACACGCCTCCGTTAGGTTTGGTGTGATAACGTCGGCATACTTGACGATTTGTTTCATCTCACTAACGTAGTCGGCATCAAACACGCTGTACAGTTTGCCGTTGTCGCCCATGATGGGGTCTACCAAAACAAAGGCGTCCTTGAACGTTTGCACCACGTTTGACACCTCTTTGAGGGTTTGTGTGCATTGGCAAAAACCAACGTACACGGCATCCGCAGAGATCTTTTGTAGGACGTCTTCCGCAAAAATTTGCACGCGCTCGTTGGGTAAAACGTGGAAACGGCCAAAGCCAGTTTGTGCGGAGTAGTGAGCAGTTACAATGGGCATACACATGTGGCCCAAGTGGGAAAGCACCGGCAAGTTGACACTCATCGAGCAGTTGCCAAGTGCAGATATATCGTTGAATACAAGAATTTTTTTCATAGTTGGGTTTTGGTTTACAATAGTTATTTTACGAATATTAGATAAAGCAATTAGGAAAATATTTCGCCCTCTCAGGCACTCACGTGCCAGCTCCCCCAAAGTGGGAGCCTTTTACAAGGTGCGGACGGCCATAGGTTGCCCCTACGTTTTATAATGCGTGCCGTCATCGCAATTTGAGCAAAATGGTTTCAGTTTTTTGTTTAGTTAGTCGTTTTGGTCGCCTTCAACTGGAGTTATGTCCGTTTGGGGAGCATCTTGCGCAACAACAACTACAACTTTGGCTTTTTTACTTGGGGCTTTGGGCGCAGTTGTTTGAGCGGTTTGCTCGATACTTGGCGCAAGGGAGTGCATCAAACCGCTTGGCAATGCGCGCAAAATAAGATTTACCGCAAAGCCAACGATAAGTCCCGCCAAAATGCCAACAAGTGCAAGCCATGGCATGTAGGAAAACATTTCCGGCGTGTTGGATATCAAGCAAAATACCACGTTTTGTGTGATGTTGTGGCAAATTGCCGACACAACGGAAATGGCGATGATGCTAACGTGTGGGTAGGCAAACTCCACCAAAAAGGCGGAAATAACAACGGAAACGATGCCGGCTGTCAAACTGTACATAAGCGTGGACATACCGCCACCAAACATACTGCCAAGCACGGTGCGCACCACCACGACAATCAACGCGTCAACTGGTCCAAGAAGGTACAACGTGAGCAAGGAAAAGATGTTTGATAGGCCCATTTTTGCGCCCGGCAAAAACAGCGGTGGGAACAGACTTTCCACCATGAACATGATTAGCCCCATTGCGCACAACACGGATAACGTTGCAATGCGTTTGGCATTGAAATATTTAGTTTTTGTGTTGAGTGATGGCATAGGTTTGTTCCTTTTTTGGGGGGATGTGGTAGTTTTTTGAGTGAAGTTTTTGTGTAGGCGAGCGCAAGTCCACAATTTGCCAGTCACTCTCGTGACAGCCACCTTTACACAAAGGGGCTTTTGAGGCAAAACAAACGTGGACGAATCACACGTAATTTAGCGTGATATGACGTTAATCGGTAACAACTTTGAGGTAGTTGGGGCTACAAACGATGGTTTGGCCGGCGGTTGTCATTGTGCCAAAGTTGCGGACGCAATCTTGGTGGAAACCGCAAATGGAATCGGTCATCTTGGCGGTGGGTTGCGCGCCTGTGGTGATTGTCACTTGGTTGAAGCGCATTTCGCCATCAAATTCCCTTTCAAAGCGAACAACGATGCCGTTCTCTGTTTGGGTTACAGTAACACTCCAGGGGCAATCTTCCGCCACTTGGTACTCGTTACGAGTTACGTTGTACATGAACAACACTTGGTTTGTTTGCATGTCCACAACGGAAACGGTTTGGATATTTTGGAATGCTTGGTCGTTTTCCCCAAAGAATACGGAAAACAGCACCACAATTACCAATACCAACACAATGTACACCATCACGTCGGCTGGTTTGAAGAATTTGTCCTTTTTGACAAATGGGATGTTTTGCGATTGCTTGTGCTTGTGGGTTGTGTATCTTGCAACTACAACCACCGTAAACAATGCCACCACAACTACTGCAAACACAACAAGTAGCCAGGTGTAGTCCGTTTTGGGTAGCTCGATGAGTTCGGCATTGCCATCATACGTCCAATGGCCATCCACCTTTTTCAAGTTCCAACTGAGTTGTTGCCAACTGTCGCTCAAAGGTGTGAGGGCGCTTTGGTCCATGTTGGAAAGCACTTGTTTGCCACCATCAATTGCTTGGTGGAACACCAAAACATCAATGTTGTTTTCACTAAAAAAGCCCGTGTTGCAAAAGTCCACAATGCCATCTCTGCCAAGCACCGTCATTGCGGTGGAAAGGCAGTCGGCCTTGCAAGCCCAGTAGTTACTGCCGTCGTCATCGGGGATGGTGATGGTGATAGAGTTGATGCCCGTTTGCGCAGGAGCACCACGTTTACCATCCACAATGTGTGCATACTCGATACCATTTGTTGTGTACTTGCGTACGTACTGACCGCTTGTGGATACCGAGCGATTGGCAATTTCAAAACCAACAAGTCCCGTTGGGAAAAATCCTGCGTACTCATCAAATGGGTCGTTGATGGACATTTTGATATTTCCACCGGTGGAGTTGAAACCGTAGGTTTGGCTACTGCTACCAGCATCGACAAAAAACCTTGTTTGGCCGATTTGGGCAAGTTGTTGCTTGACTAGGTCCACAACGTAGCCTTTGGCAATACCGCCAAGGTCCAGCCATTGGTCGAACTTGACACCATCCACCACCGCTGGCGCAACGTTTTTGGTAACAAAGTAGTTGCCGTCTTTTTCCGTAAGGGTTACTGCGCTTTGAGAAAAATCGGTAAATGCCGTATTGGAAAAGGCATCAATATACTTTTGATCAGGCAATGGGTAGCCATTTGCTTGCCACTCGGCAAAGGTAACTTCGCGGTCGTAAGGCAAACCAAAGTTGCCTTGGGAGTAGATACGGCTAGAAAATCCCCACAAGTCCACCAAGCGGTAGATTGCTGGGTTAAATGCGCCGTTGGTTAGTTGGTACATCTCGCGACCGATACTCAGCATCTTGTAGGTGTGGTAGTCAATTTGTAGTTCCGCGCCTTGGGATGCTTGGTTGTAGCGGTAGATGTCGGACGTAGGCAGACCGTTTTGTCCGTTGTACTGAGTGTTGGCAACGGCATCAACAGCATTGGTGGTTGCATCCACCCAATCGAAAAACTCCACCACTTTGGCTCTGGTTGCAAGTTGGTCGTCCGTCAAACTGTTGCCACCAATCCAAAAGCCAAGGTCAAAGCCGTTTGGATCGGAATACAGTTGGATGGATACGGCAATTCCGCTTGCGCCAAAGTAGCTTTTGGAAAAGCTGATACCCACAGGGTTACCGTCGCCATCCACCATGGAGTGCAACGTGTAGCCGTTGGCATGTGGTTGGTAACTCTTTTCGCTTTCCGTAGCGGAAAGGGCGCTTGCAGGAATTACCGCAAACGTAGCAAACAACAAGGAAAGTATCAAGATTGCTAAAAAGAGTTTTTTCATAGTTACCTTGGTGGCAATTTCACAATGCCAAATTTTTACTGATACCATTTTACCACAAACTTGCAACCTTTGGCAAGAAATAAGGATATGGTTGTGTAGATAATATTATATAATTAAATATATTTGGAAAATTTGCAAACAAAAAAGGCATCCAAAACAAATTCGCATCGCTTGTGTTTGCAAAAAAAATGCATTACACCATATCGGGAGGGGCAACCCCTCCCTACGTTTTTCGTGGTTATGGGCTAATGTGAGAGCACAGGTCCTTTGGCCCTATTTATCTGCTTGTATCACGATATGTCAAAATTAGTACACGCAACACTTGGCAGTTGTGTTTGTGTAGTACGTTGTGTAAAATTTGCAAACAAAAAAGGCATCCAGTTTGGATGCCTTTTGTTTTGTGGTTTAGTGTTTAGGTTGGACCAAAATTATTTTTGGATAGCAGCCTTCAAGATTACAAGGTAATCCCACATGTCTGTCCATGTAGCACCTGTCTTAACGCCGTTTTTGTCAACCCATTCGTTGTCGTAAACACCAGTAGCGCCTTCTTGGTAACGAGAAGCTTGTTTGAAGTCTTCCTTAGCTGTGATAGCGTCAACACCGTTTTTAACAACGTATCTGCATGTAGCATCAGCATTGATAGCCCAACCAGCAGCGGATTGACCGATGTTGCCGTTTGTGGACCAGTAACCGTTTTGGCTCTTGAGAAGTTTTGCAGCTGTCATGATTGTTTTGTCTTCCTTACCACCAATCATAACGGAAACTTCGTTTTTAGCAACTGCTTCGAAGTAGAGTTCGCAGTTAGCTTCGTCAGCAAAGAAGTCGAGCATCTTTGTGGAACCAACTTGGTAGCCGTTTGTAGCATCGTAAACCATTTCTACGCCACCAAATCTAACTGTTTTGTAGAAGTGCTTTTGAACTTCGTTACCGTGGTCAAGAACTGTTGCTGTAACTGTATCAGCAGATGCTTCGGAAGCAACAATGTATGTTGGCAAGCAAGCTTCGTCAAGAGATGCGTCAAGAACTTTGTCGCCATCTACAAAAACAGTTGCCTTACCTACGTAGCCTTTGCCGTGTACAAGACCGTAAGCAGACTTTGTTTGAAGGGATTGACCGCAAGCAACAAGTGCAAGAGCGGAAACCATCATTACTACTGCAAGAGCAATAACAAGAATCTTTTTCATTTTAGTTTTCTCCTATAAAAATATATTTTTGGGGATATGGAATTTGCTCCATACGCCTTCATTATATCTATAATTGACATTCCGGTCAAGTCTATAACTACAAAAATCGTTATATTTTTTTACTATTGGGTTATAAATTTTATTTATGGTTGTTGCGACAATATTATATCTTGTTTATAGATGCAAAATTGTTTTGTTGGATGTTTGATATCGCGCTACAAACAACTACAGCAAACAACGTTTGCGCAACAAAAAAATGACATACTTTGCAAAATTACCACAAAAATTGTAGCAAAAAAGGCACCCGACTTGGATGCCTTTTGAGGTTTGCTAATTGAAGATCAATTATTTTGCAAGTTTGCTAAGAGCGTTTTGGATAGCAAGGATTGTACGACCGGAAGATTGTGTAGCACCAGTAACATATTCAACACCTGTGATTGTTTTTGGTTGGCTCTTATCGTCACATTCTACTACGATAGCGTTAACTTCTTCAACTGTCATGCCTACAAAGCTTTGAGCAAAGCTGTCACGTTGAGCAAGCCAAGCTTGTTTACCTTCTGTTGGGTTACCATCTGGTTGATAGTTATCTGTCCAACCAGCGGAAACGTTGAAGAATGTTTCTGTATCAGCTGTAACTTCAATCTTTGTGATAGTTCCGTTAACAACAGTTACCTTAACTTTGCAACCGTAAGAGCTTTCGCCTGTTTCGTCGTGGCTGTTTTTGTAGCTGTATTCACCTTCAACAACTTGTGGTTGAGCGCAAGCTGTAAGAGCGAAAACGGAAACCATCATTACTACTGCAAGAGCAATAACAAGAATCTTTTTCATTTTTGTGTTCTCCTTAAAATATATTTTTATTGTTATGAACTTTGATTCATACGAGCAACATTATATACCCATTTTTATAACAGGTCAAGTTGTTGATTATAAATTGTTTATAAGTTTTTTATAATGTTGTTATAAGTTTTTGCTATGGATGTAACACAACTATGACACAAACCTTTGCCACTACAATACTATCGTTGTTGCAAACACGCTTATACACCAGGAAAATTGCAACAAAAAAAGACACCCCCTTGGGATGCCTTTTTGATTTTGCTAATTGCAAGTTAATTATGCAGCAAGTTTGCTAAGAGCGTTTTGAACAGCAACGATGATGCGTGCAGCGGAAACTGTACCACCTGTGATTGCCCAACCTTCGGTTGTAACGGATTGACCATCAGCTGTTGCTGTAGCAACGATAGCGTTAACTTCTGCAACTGTCATACCAACAAACTTGTTGAGGAATGCTTCGTAAGCGCCTTCAACTGCATCGAACTTTTCTTGTGTCCAACCATATTCTGGCATTGGAGAGGAAGTTCTAACCCAACCAGTTTCTGCATCTGTGTAGAGTTTTACTTCTGTGATGATGTCGCCTTTAACTGTAACATCAACTTTAACACCATACTTTGTGCCGTGGGAATTTTCGTACATGCATTCGCCTGTAACTGTTTGTGGTTGAACGCAAGCTGTGAGAGCAAAAGCGGAAACAACCATGATTACTGCAAGAGCAATAACAAGAATCTTTTTCATTTTCGTTTTCTCCTCTATAATATTTATTATTGCTATTTACATAGCAATTTAGTTCATTATAGTGATTTTGGAGAACGCGGTCAAGCAGTTAAAAACAAGTTTTTGGTGATATTTTTTGCATGTTTTAGGTGTGTTTTAGCGATGTTTTAGTGATGTTTTTATGATATTATATGGTTGGTATAACCATCAAATATTGACATTGTGCGCCTTGTTTGATTGCTTGCGCAGGCAAAAACAGTTGGACGATTGACTGCAAGACAACGGAGCGAGGAAACACATTGTGATTAGTCATTGCAAGTTGTGGCAACTATCAAAACGTTTTGAAATAGTTTTGTGGTGGGCAGTTTACGTTGATGTTTTTACTCGCCAAACATTTTGAGTTTTACCCTTTGGTTGAGTTTGCAAAGGGGCGCAAAACCGATGGCGAAAAGAGCCAAGTTGCACAGCACTTGTGTGGCGTAGAAGGGAATGCCTGCTAGGTACATTGCAACAAATCGCTTGCCAAAGTTATCGAAATCGAAAAAGAATCCGCCACCTTGAACAAAGCCCACGCAGGTATCCACACCGCTTGTGAGCAAGCCAAACAATGCCGACATCACAACTGCCAAAGTTGTTGCAAGCACAACCTTTGCCAACTTGCCCACCTTGATTTTGGAAAGTAACCAAAAAGCAATGGCAAGGCAATTCCAATGGATGACGTAGCTGATAACCCAGGTGTTTGGGCCAAAGATTGCAACGTCGATGGCGATGAATACAAATACTGCAGGCAAAGCCACCCCAAGCCCCCAAACGTAGGAACAAAGGGCAACAACAATTGTAACAACCTCCACGTTGGGGATTGCCGAAAGCGCTTGTTTGCCACCCACAAGCAATGCGGAAAACATTGCCGTGATGGCGATGTAGAGTGCGGGATTTTTGCGTTTCATAGTTGATGTTTGTTTGATAGATAATTTATGCCTTGTGCTTATTAGAATACCATCAATATCTTTGAGCAAAACGGAAAGCGATATGATGATATAGATGTGTGGTATTTCGAATAGTTTTGCCCTCTCCGTCTTGCTACGCAATCCACCTCCCCCAAAGTGGGAGGCATCGTGTCGCGTATTAAACGCGTCGCGCACAAAGTGGAAGCCATCGCGAGTTGTTGAATTATGCCGTGTCATCCAACGGGGAAAGCGCTTGCCACGATATAATTTTAGTTACTATGCTACAATTTGCGTGTTTTTTGGGGATACGTGTGCTGTTTTTGACAATCTAGAAGGTGGAAATTTCGAAGTAGAAAATTGCGCCACTTTGCACTTTGGCATCACTAACGCCCACTTGTGCGGACACAATTTGTGTGCCATCCACGTTGTAGGTGGGAACGCCTGCCCAGTTGCCTTTGTCGCTTTCCACCGTAGTGAAAAATGCGACAAACTCGTTTTTGGATGCATCCGGCACCGCTTTGCCAATGGCGTTGAGCATCTTGCCGTAGTCGCTGTCCATCCAATCCAAATGCATGCCGTTTTCCTTGAGGTAAGCAAGCACGTCTTCCACCGAAGTCATATCCTCGGACAATGTTACGGTGTAGCTTGTGTAGTCGCTTTCGCCATTTTTGATGATTACTGCAACTTGGCCTTGCTTGAGAGTGGGCAACTCAAGTTTATCAAGTGCCTTTTCGGTGGGTTTTTCCACACAGGCAACCAAACCAGTTGCACAAACAACAAGCACCACCATCAAAATCCACGTTAACAGTTTTGTTGTGTTTTTCATAGTTATTCTCCTTTGCAACATTTGTTGCGCTATTCTAACACAATTTTCCGTGTGGAGTTGATGTTTTTTGCCAAAAATGCAATAAAAATCGCCGATACGTCGTTGTTTTTTGTAGGATTGCGCAGTCATTTTGCCAACAAAAAAGCCACGGCAAAGTTCACATCAAATTTGCGTGGCAAAAATGAGTTGAATCTTTGCATCGAAGACCACTCGAAAATTGTTGCAGTTGGGCATTCGGACTTGGCAATGCCTTACCGTAGCGGGACTGTCAATGATTTGCACATTGTTCCCCCACAAATGCGATTGTTACAATTCAATTTGTAAGATACCAACAACGTTTTCCATCGTAAAGTGGGTGCTTTTGCAAAGATTTTGGGTTGTTTGCAACCTTTTTTGCAAAAATGCACTACTTTGTGCAGAAAATTTGTTTGGCAACACTTTACACATCGAGGATTGTTCACGCAACCTGCAAACTATTGTGTTGTGGGATAATTATACATCAAAACGTCCAACTGTACAAGTAAATTTGCAATTTTGTTTGCAGATATTGACGGATAGAATATTTATTAGTATAATCAATATAACAATTTGCGGAAAAGTTCAAACAATTTGGCAAAAAAATTGCGTTGAACGTTTCCTGTTAAAGCGGTCGATTGGTAACGTCTTGCCAAATCGCCCAGCCTACACCTACCAAAGGGGGTACATCTATGAAAAAGTTAGCATTAGCTTTGCTGATGGTTTTGTGCGTCACTTGCCTGTTTTGCGCTTGTGATTTTATGGAAGAGCCGTGCACAATCACAACGGAAAAAAGCAGATACACCGTCTACGTTGGGGACACGGTAGACTACAAAAGTTACTTTACAATCACTAGCGCTACAGGGGAAAACGTGCCCGTTACCGACGACATGATTTCCGCGCCTGATGCGGACTTGACAAGGCCATGGTCTTTCCTTGTGACATGCGCCTACCAAGGCGTTTCCAAATCCATCATCATCTCGGTGGAAAACAAACCTGGTGCGCACACCCACCAATTTGCCGATGCAACCTGCACCGCTCCAAAGACATGTTCTTGTGGAATTACCGAAGGCGAGGCGCTT
This sequence comes from Clostridia bacterium, assembly GCA_017409765.1. Taxonomy (GTDB): domain Bacteria; phylum Bacillota; class Clostridia; order Christensenellales; family CAG-314; genus Fimimonas. The sequence goes on from JAFQSA010000057.1 coordinate 36,249, forward strand.
GGTCACACAGAAAAGGTTGTGGATGCAACACCTGCCACTTGCACACAAAGCGGTCTAACCGAGGGCAAGGTTTGCTCCGTTTGCAACGAGGTGCTTGTGGCGCAACAAAGCGTTACAGCAACAGGTCACACCGAGCCAAACGCTCAAGGACGATGCGCTACTTGTGGCGAACAACTGCTACTTTCCACTTTGGATCTTGCCGATGCCATGGCAAAGTGCAATAAGTACGAAAAGTGGAACTTTGCTGTGAAGTTTGACGTGTCCGTTGCGGACAAATCCCTTGCGGAAGAGTACGCCTACACATACATCTACTACTACGACGGAGTAAACTTCTACTACAGCGACGTTGAAGGCAGTTTTTACGACTACATCGTCTACACCGACGACAACATCTTGTACTACTTGGATAACGAAAACGGAACGCACTCGCTTTTGACTGCCGAGGATGATGCCTTTTACGATTGGTATCCCTACTTGGATTTTATCGAATTGACAACACTTGTACAATTTAACTTTGAGACAAATGGCAACCGCTTTTCGGCAAGTTTGCCAAATGCTGTTGGCGAAGAGGTTATCGGTGGCTACGAGGATTGCGTGTACACCGCATTTGATATCTACGTTGTGGACGACGTGATTGTAAAGATTGTGGCAATTCAACAAGACTATCAACTGAACACAACCTTTACCTACACGTTGGAGTTTTACAACCACGGCAACATCACAATGGACACAAGCAAGTTGGTTGTGGAAAACGACCCCAGCCTTGACCAAGGTGGCGGAGAAACTCCACCAGTTGACGGCGGAACAATGCCTGAGCAAGTGTTTGACGAAAACAATCACGTGGACTACGACGACATTTTGTACGATGCCATCACCGACTACGACGACAAAAACTACTACTTGCCATCTACTGGATTGCCATCACAAGGCAAGTACAACGTGCTTGTTGTACCTGTGGAGTTTTCCAACGACGTTTTTACCGCGCAAGAACTAGAAGACATTGCAAAAGTGTTCAACAATCAATCGGCAACCGGTTGGCAAAGTGTTGCAAGTTACTACAAAACCTCCTCCTACGGAAAGTTGGACTTGACCTTTGATATTGCTGACAAAGTTTCCTTGAGCGCAACCTACCAAAGTTTCAACAAGGCGGACACCAATGGCGAAAAGGACTACGGTCAAAGCATCTTTAAGCAAGCATTGGATAAACTTGATGCGCGCGGATTTGACTTTTCCAAGTACGACTACGATAACAACGGCATTATTGATGGTGTGTACATCATCTACAGCGCGCCAGTTGACTACGACACAACCGACTACTACTGGGCGTACGTAACCGCCTACACCGCTGATGACCAAACGGAGTACGACAATCTGTTGCCCTACACCTACCTGTTTGCAAGTGTGGACTTTGCCTACGAGGATATCGAAACAAGCGACCCTGAGGAGTTTAGCCCCATTGCTAGTCTAAAACTAAACGCAACAACCTACATCCACGAAACGGGCCACATGTTGGGATTGGACGACTACTACGACTACATGCCTGACCAAGGTAGCGACCAAGGTTTGGGCGGTGCGGACATGATGGACTACACCGCGGGCGACCACAATGCCTACTCCAAGTTGTTGCTTGGTTGGGTAAAGCCAACGGTTGTAACGTCATCACAAACTGTGACCATCAACCCACTGGAAAGTAGCGGACAGTTCATCATTGTGCTACTGGACTACAACGGAACGTACTTTAGCGAATACTTGATCATCGATTTGTACTCCGCAACGGGACTAAACGAGATGCACGCCAACGTGGAAGGTAGTTACCTCTACGAAGGGGCAAAATTTGGTGCGCGTATCTATCACGTTGACGCCACCATCAACATCCCCTACAACGAAAATGACACCTACCAATCCTTTACAGATAACAACAACTCCACCACAGCGCATCCGTTGTTGCAGTTGGTGGAAGCGGACGGCGACAAGAATTTTGAAAGCGAAGGGGAATACTACCAAGGTCAATACTACACCCAGGCGGGCGCAGACGACTTGTGGCAAACGGGCGACGTGTTTAGAAACGTCCATCCATACTACACTCGCCACGATGGCAAGGAAGTAAACTTTGATATCACATTTGATAGCGTAACTGCAACAAGCGCAACCATTACAATATCTTTTGACTACGAATAGTTGTTGCGCCGTTGAGCAAACGTAAACTACTACAAAATAGATTGGTTTTGAACAATACTTGTGAGTGTTGCTACACAATGCTGTGAGGTGCGCTACACAATACTGATTGGTTGTATTCTAACTACATTGATAGATTGAAAAATCTAACAGTCCAAAACTAAAACAAAACATAAATAAAACCGCCTTGGAAAGCCCAAAGCGGTTTTTTGTTTTAGATAATGTAGTAAACTTCGATAATGAATTTTAGTAAACTCCTCATAAAATCCGTTGATAAAACAACTCCCAACACAAAATATCCAAAAGCGATAAATCCGCAAGGAAATTCTGCAAAACGTTGACAATTTGTGCGTTTTTCAAGGGGACGTGGTTGTTTTTTTGCATTTACAAGGGCTGGAGTGCGCATCAATTTGCACCCAAAAGCATTCCCTTGCAGAGCGCAAAACTACATTTTGTAGGTCTTGTATGGTGTGCCTTCGAGGTCTTTCCAAGTGAACAGACCATCTTGCAAAACAAGGTAACTGTGGGGGCTTTGTTCCTTGGGGATGGAAACTGAGCCACAGTTGATGTAGAGATTGTTGTTGCCGAAAGTTTCCACCGTGGGCACGTGGAAGTGGCCGTTTACAAGCACGTCGCCACTTGCTAATGCTGGTGGATTGGATTTGCTGTGAACGTGTCCATGGGAGCAAAAGATTGTTTTTCCGTCGACAAACAGCATGGCATTTTCCACAACGGGGAAGTGTAGGAGCATTTGGTCGATATCGGCATCGCAGTTGCCCTCTACCCAAATGATACGATCGGCAATTGTGTTGAGCAGTTCCGCAACCTTTTGTGGGTTGTAGTCCATTGGCAATGGATTGCGTGGGCCGTGGTACAAAACGTCCCCCAAAATTACAAGTTTGGTGGGGTTTTCGTCGTGAAAACAATCAACAAGTTGTTTGCAAAAATGCGCTGAGCCGTGGATATCGCTTGCTATCATAAGTTTCATAGTGAGTACTTCCTTGCATATATTAGCACCATTTTACCATTTTTTGTGGAAACTGGCAAGAGGATTACACAAAATGACAAAGGACATATCCAAATTGACCGTATTGGCTACTTTGAAAATGCCCTTCGAGATGGTATGTTGAAAAAGTTTTGCAACTTCACTATTGATAAGGTTGTTGCAAATGTAGTGTGCTGCCCACTAGCACAAAAATACTTTGAAAAATCACTCTGGTGGTTTTTTGAGGTAGTGGATGGCTCGACCCTCCTTCAAGGTGAGGTAACTCCGTCCAATGCCAAACGTGCCACTTGGGATGTCCTTATCCACAGTTGTGCCACAGGCAACAAAGCAGTTATCCCCAATGGAAAGGGGCGCGACAAGGTTGCTGTTGCAACCGATAAAACAATTTTTGCCAACGGACGTTTTGTGCTTGAGTTTGCCATCGTAGTTGACGAAAATTACGCCACAACCAATGTTTGTGTTGGCGCCAACAAGAGCATCGCCAATGTAGGCAAGATGGCTGGCTTTGACACCGCTTTGGAGCAGGCTGTTTTTGATTTCCACAAAGTTGCCAACGCGACAACCATTGCCTACCACGGCATTGTCCCTAAGGTGCGCGTTTGGGCCAACTGTGCAATTTTGCCCCACTTGGCTATTGACAATACGCGAACTTTTTACAACCGTGTTTGCGCCAATTACTGCACCATCGAGATAACTAAAACTGCCCACCACGCACCCGTCGTGCAAAATGGTGTTGCCCTTGACGACGGCATACGGCTCGATTGTTACGTTTGCACCCACTTTGACGGTTGGTTCCAAAATGTAGTCCATACAATCCCCTTGATAGATTAGTGTATGTTTTAGGCCATCATTTTGCCACAAAAGTTGATTGATTTTTTGTCAATTTGTGCAAAAATGTGGGATACGTGGTTGTTTTTTTGGAGCAATTGGATTTTGATTTTTGTTTTAGTTGAGCAAGGGTGTGACAATGTGTAATTTGTATTTTTGTTGTTTTAATGCGGGCGGATATAGAATCCGCCCCTACGGAGTGACGAACATTTTGTTTTTTGCGGTTGGATTTGGTTGATGAAAAGATGCGGGAGGGGAAACCCCTCCCCTACGATTTGGGATAGATTGGGCATTGATCAATGAACAAAAAGTAAACCATCGAATGTGATAAACATGAACCTTATATTGCTTGTTGACCTAGATTATCTTTGAACGACAACTGTCATAACTATTGTCCCTACAATAGTATTTGTTGATAGGACTTGCGATTTGATTTGATAGTTTGTCCTTACACAAGTGCTTTGCACCTAAATTATCTTTGCGACGACAACTGTCATATCGTCTGGGGGAGTGTTGTTGCATTGTTTTAGCGTTTTGGCTAAAATTGTTTCCGCAATGCTTTGGGGAGTTGTGTAGGTGACGTTGTGGACAATTTCCGCAAGCACAGTTACATCCTGATAGCAATCGGCAATGCCATCGCTAACAAGCACAATGATATCGGTACTGTGCAAGGCTTTTTTGGTGACGGAAGGTTTCATTTCCTCCAAGACACCAAGGGGCAGACTGCTTCCGCGGATCATTTCCACAGTTTGGGCGCACTTGACAAATCCCACGGGCGCACCCAATTTTACAAAGTCGGCAAAGCCGTTGTACAAGTCCACCACAACCATATCCACCGCGCAAAAGATTTCGTTGCCAGATTGTGTGAGCAGACCGTTGACAGCGGACAAAATTGTGTCGGAATCGAACCCCGCGCGGTAGAAACTTTCCACCAAGTTGATTGCGGTGGAGGACATTTTTTCCGCCTTGGCACCGCTACCCATACCATCGCAAAGTGTGACGATGCTTTTGCCGTTGTCGGTGACAATTTGGCCGTGGGTATCGGCGGAAATTTCGCTACCGGATTTAGCAACGGTAGCAACGCCAAAGGACATTTCAAACCGCGGTTTGACAGTTAGGTAGACGTTTACCCAGCGAGAGTTATCGGTGGATTCCACCTTTTGAGTGGACATCGTTTGCTTGACCACAATGCCAACACATTGCTCGATTGCCGATTCGTCAAGGTCCGTTTTGGCAACCGTCACCACCACAAGCAATCGGTTTGCGTGTGTTACAAGCGCAACGTCGGCACACAGCACGTTGTGGAAAATGAGCGTTTCCTTGATTTCCCTTTCGCGAGTGGCATCGAAGGAGATGTTGTTTTTGTAGTCGCTGGCAAGTTGCAACAATAGTTGCGACACCCCCGACATTTGGTCGGCAACAAGCAGTTTGGAACTGTTGCGGTCCTGTGATTCGACGACAAATTGTTTGTGCGTTTGAGCAAGGTCGTTGATGTGAGAAATGATCATGGAAAGCCGATCGCACTTGGCGGACAACGTTTGAGGGATATCCAAAATGGTACACTTGCCGTTGGCTATGGCAAGATGGGCTAGTTGCAAAAGGGCTTTTTCCGTAGTGGGCAAGTTTTGACGCCAACAAAGGGCACGACTTTTGCAGTTTTGGCAAATGGAACTACTGCACTCCTTGACAATCATACAAGCAACTTGCTGGGTGGATGCTTGTCCAACGGACAAAGTATAAAAGGCGTTTTTGATAGCCATAAAAATTTCCGACAGACGAAAGAGCCTACGTGTTAGGTCTTGCGTGAGTTTGGTGGACAAACTTTTTGCGATGTATCGTGTGGTGTTGCCACAAAAACTATCTCGTAGTTTTTTGTACACCGAAGTGGGGATAACCACAAACACCAACACCGACGTTAGCGTTGGCGCAAAAAACAATGCGTAAAAGTTGCCGTGCAAACCCAAAAAGTAACTAAGCGCCACATCCACCACGATCACTCCCAATGCCGAAAGGTAGCGGGAGATTGTGCCAAATGCAACAATTGCCAAGGCGGAAAGTACACAAAAAGCCATACCCTCCAATGCGCCTGTGGCAAGCAAGTTGCCTAGTCCGCAAACCACCGCTGTGACAAAGGTTGTTTTTTCGTCAAAGCAACTGTTGGCAAAAAGCAAAGCAAAAGGCAACACAAAGTAGACCACTTCCAACGTGGCAATTGTAAACTTGGACAGGCAAAAAGTTTCCACAATGGCAAAAAGCGCAATGCAGATTTTTTCGCCCACTTGCGGTGGGTAGTTGAGTCCCCTTGCAAACACCGCGCGGAACACGTACAGCGAAACAAAACTGAACGCCACTCCGCAAGCAACAAAGGCAATTTTGTTGAACAAAGTTGGGTAGTCCACAAAGTTGTGACATAGGTAAAAGACGTTGGCAAGCAGAACGTACAACAAAAGATTGAACTTGCCAATTTTGCGCTTGGCAAAGTAGTGGATGGCCCAACAGGCAATCATCACGGCGACGCGCACAGCGCATTGCAACAGATGAGTTAGTCCCCACATGGTGCTACTTGCAAGGTAGATAACACCCACTAGCAACGGATTGCCAGCATACAATCCGCCCACAAAGGCGCCAAAGGAAAACATGCCGTCAAACACCTCGCCAGAGAGTACAACAGTTGCCGTGTACACAACGTAAAACAAAATTTGTTTTGCGGAAATTTTACTCTTTTTCATAGAGCCCCCTTGGTGCAAAAAGCCACAAAATTTGCAAACTTTTTGCATCACAAAAAATCCAACGATATGCGTTGGTTACCCCTATGATAAAGCCAAAATGACAAACTATTTTGGAAAAGTATCCAAAACTTTGTCGGCTTTTACAATTTTATAAACAGGCAAAATTCGGCAAAAATCTTATAAAAAGCCACAAAAAAGTTTATAAAATGGTGTTTGATGCGGAAAATTCGGCAAAAATCTTATAAAGTTGGCCTTTTTGTCCTGCCTGACGAGCCAAGTTTTGCAAATTGTTTATCAAGTAGATTTTCTTTTGCCTGTGCAATACAAACTTACAAAAATCTACACAAAATGCACGCCAAAATGCCACCTGCAAGGTTGCAAAAAAGTGCAATGGGGATAGCCCATCCAAGGCGCTTTACGCGTGTTTGGGAAAAGTAGACAGCGGAGATGTAGAACACCGTTTCGCTACTGCCCATGATTACAGATGCGCAGTTGCCAACGTAACTATCCGTGCCGTAGGTGTTGTACACGTCGGACAAAATTGCCAAACTTCCACTACCGGAAAAGGGCCTAATCAAAAGCAGTTCCAACACTTGCTTGGGTATGCCCACAAGTTGAAATGGCGGGCTGACAAAGTCCACAATGAGCGCACTTACACCACTTGCGCGAAGGGCATTTACCATCAAAAAGGTGGCAAAAAGATAGGGAAAAATGGCAACCGCAGTTGGGATGGATTGCTTGGCACCATCCACAAAACTGTTGTAGACGTTTACCCTTTTGAAACTGGCAAACGCAAAAAGTGCAACAATCAAAATAGGAACAAGGTAACTCACAGTGAAAAATTTGATGATAAAATGGCAAAAAGATGCAGTTAATTGCCTAATAAAGGTTAGTTTTTTTGAAGATATTTGAGTGTTGAATTGCGGAGTTTGGATATCTAATTTTTGTTTTAGATACCTATTTTTTGTCGGTTACAAATTGGAACTTTGTGCCTTTTTGGGGTAGGCAATGTTGGTTAGAAACACGCCAAGTATCAAACTAAACAACGTGCAAACAATGGTAGGCCAAAGTATTTGGGAGGGGTTTTGCGAGCCAAAGGTTGCACGCAGTCCAATGACAGTTGTGGGCACAAGTTGCAATCCGCAAGCATTCAACACAAATAGCATCGCGCCACCACGAGAAAGTTTTTGCCCACCTTCCATCAGTTTGATTGCCTCGATTGCCGATGGAGTTGACGCGTTACCTACGCCCACGACGTTGCTTGCCATGTTCAAAGCAAGGTACTTTTGCGCTTGCTTACTAACGTTGCCGTACAAAAAGTTGTTCAGTTTTGATAGGATTTTTGCAAGCTTTTCCACCAAGTTACACCGCTCGGCAACACAAAACACACCCTGCCAAAGGGCATAGATTGCCACAAGTTGAAAGGTGTAGTCCACCGCTTGCTTGCCACTTTCCACGCACAAGGTTAGTACCGAGTTGGGATTGGTGGCGGTGAGCAAAGCAAAGCAAATGATAACAAGAGTTGTCCAAATTGCGTTCATAGCCTGTCCAAAAGGTATCGTTAGGGTATTTTACGACAGATTTAGCAAAAGTATGCGACAAACAAGGTGGCAATTGGGTATTTTATAGTTTACAAATTGTATATATCTTGATATAATATACACGCAAATGGCGACAAAGGATGTTTGGTTGCTGATAGATGCAATTTGTACTGCGATATGGTTCGCAATCAAATTGCGGGAGGGGCAACCCCTCCCCTACGGAAATCTAAGGCAATCGGCATTTGGTAGTCGTCGGCAAATTTAACAAAGGGGCTCATTTGTTCTTGGAAAGGTGCTGTCGCAATAAATGGTTGATTAGCCATTTGGCGATTGGCGGATAAAACACAAGCAGGCGATGTGTTCTTGTGAAGGAGCATACCCTCAGTGGTCTGTGACTGAACAAAACACAGATGATTGCGTAGTGTTTTGCCACCAAAAGCAACCAGGAATTGAGAAAGCGCCTTTAAAACAGAGGGAAAAAATGAAAAAACCATACTACATCACAACTCCAATTTACTACTCTAGTGGCAAATTCCACATTGGTCACTGCTACACAACCATCATTTGCGATGCAATTGCACGCTTCAAGCGCATGGATGGCTACGACGTGTTTTACCTTACCGGTACAGACGAGCACGGTCAAAAGGTGCAACAAAAGGCAGAGGCAAAGGGCGTTACTCCCAAAAAGTTTGTAGACGAACTTTACGACCAAATCATTGAACTTTGGAAGTTGTTGGATATCAGTTACGACAAGTTCATTCGCACAACGGACGACTACCACGAGGCAACCGTACAAAAGGTGTACGAAAAACTTTTGGCAAACGGCGACATTTACAAATCCAGTTACGAAGGTTGGTACTGCACACCTTGTGAGTCCTTCTTTACCGAAAGCCAACTGCACGACGGCAAATGCCCCGACTGCGGACGCGAAGTTAAACTTGCCAAGGAAGAAAGTTACTTTTTCCGTCTTTCCAAATACCAAGACAAACTCATCAAGTTCTACGAGGAAAACCCCGACTTTATCAGTCCAAAGGCGCGCATGAACGAGATGATCAACAACTTTATCAAGCCAGGACTAAAGGATTTGTGCGTATCCCGTACAACATTCGATTGGGGTGTAAAACTTCCATTTGATCCAAAGCACGTTGCATACGTTTGGGTGGATGCTTTGACAAACTACATCACCGCTTTGGGATACCTACAAGAAGACCACGCAAACTTCGACAAGTTTTGGCCAGCAGACCTGCACATGGTGGGCAAGGAAATTGTACGTTTCCACACCATCATTTGGCCTGCACTTTTGATGGCGCTTGACCTTCCACTACCCAAAAAAGTTTACGGCCACGGCTGGTTGCTCTTTGACAACGACAAGATGAGCAAATCCAAGGGCAACATTGTTGATCCATTTTTCCTTGCGGAGCGCTACGGAGTGGATGCAATTAGATACTTCCTCCTGCGTGAAATTCCATTTGGAAGTGACGGCAACTACACCAACGAGGCGTTACTCACTCGCACCAACACCGACCTTGTAAACGACCTTGGTAACCTTGTTAGCCGTACAACAGCAATGGTAACACAATACTTTGGTGGAACAATCCCTGCACACAACGAGTTTACCGAATTGGACAAGGAAATTGTTGCGCTTTGCGAAGGTACACTTGCAAAGGTTCGTGAAGACATCGAAAACCTTTCCGCACCAGATGCCCTTGCAAACATCTTCAAAATTGTTCAACGCGCAAACAAATACATTGACGAAACAATGCCTTGGGCCTTGAACAAAAACGGTGACAAAGAGCGCCTTGCAACAGTAATGTACGTTTTGTGCGAATGCATCCGCTTTGCATCCACAATGTTGTTGCCATTTATCCCAAAGACAGCAAAAACTATCTTCGGCAAGATTGGCGTAGAAGTTCCATCTAACTTTGACGGAATCACAGCATTTGGTGGCATTGCCGAAGGTACAGTTGTAACCAAGGGCGAAAACCTTTTCAACCGCATTGACATTGCAAAGGAGCTGAAGATTTTGGAAGAATTGCACGCAAAACAAGTTGCCGAAGCGCAAGCGAAAAACGCGCCCAAGCAAGAAGAAAAACCACAAGATGAACTGATTGACATCACAGACTTTGCAAAAATCAAACTTTGTACAGCAAAGGTTCTCAGTTGCGAAAAGGTTGCAAAGAGCGACAAACTACTTTGCTTCCAATTGCAAGTAGGGGACGAAGTACGTCAAGTTGTTAGCGGAATTGCTCAACACTACACACCAGAATACATGGTGGGCAAAACTGTTGTACTCGTCAAGAACTTGAAACCTGCAAAGATTCGTGGCGTGGAAAGCAACGGCATGATTTTGTGCGCTGCGGACGACAAATCTGTTATCTTTGTAACACCCGAAAAGGACATGGACAGCGGTAAGGAAGTAAGATAATGATTGACAGTCATTTGCACCTAGATGACGAGCGCCTGATTGGTCAAGTGGAGCAAATTGTTGCAGAATTTGACACACGTGGCATCGATTTTGTCATCAACAACAGCGCAGACCTTGCGGGAATGATTGCAAGTTACAAGCTTGCCAACACCTACGAAAAGGTGTTTGCAACAGTTGGTATGCACCCACACACCGCCAAAGATTTTGACGCAAACTTTGTCCATTTGATGAAGGAATATGCCAAAAATCCCAAGGTGGTTGCCGTTGGCGAGATTGGTTTGGACTACTACTACGACCTGTCCGAGCGACAAATCCAACGGGACGTGTTTGCCGAGCAAATTGAAATTGCCGATCAACTTGGTTTGCCAATAACTTTGCACATCCGTGATGCCTACGGCGATGCGATGGACGTGTTGAATGCGCAAAAAAAGTATCTCAACAGCAACGTTTTGTGGCATTGTTACAGTGGCTCGGCAGAGTTTGCAAAGCAATGTGCCAAACTTGGACACTACTTTGCTTTTGGTGGCGCGATAACCTTCAAAAATGCCAAAAAGGAAGAGGTTTTGCAAGCAATCCCCTTTGACCGCATTTTGACGGAAACGGATGCACCCTACATGGCGCCTGTGCCACTTCGCGGAACAACCAACACACCTTTCAACATTCCGCTGATCATCGAAAAAATGGCAAGTGCGCTTGGCAAAACTCCACAAGAAGTGGAAAATCAAGTGCGCAAAAACACTTTGCAAATGTTCCCACGAATTGGGGAGTATCTTAATAAATAAAGGCTATGTCACAAGAAATGGTTGATTAGCCACTAGGTGATTTGGCGGATAAAACGCAAACAAGACATGTGTTATTGTGAGGGCGCATACCTGGAAGGTCTGTAACCGAGCAAAACACATAGGATTGTGCAGTCGTTTTGCCGTCAAAAAGCAACCAGAGTTTGTGACAGAGCCTAACAAAAAATCAATCACGTGTCCGCAAATTTGCGGAAAAAAGGTAGCCGTAAAACAAAACTTTACGGCTATCATTAAGGAAAAATATGAACAACTACGTTTACACTATTGGAAACAAAATCTACATAAATTTGACAAATCGTTGCTCCAACAACTGCGACTTTTGTATCCGCAAGGGCCGTGATGGAATGGAAAATCAACGCCTTTGGATTGATGCTGAGCCGGACGTACAAGACATCTTGGACCAACTGCCCGACAATCTTGACGACTACGACGAGGAAATTGTTTTTTGCGGTTTTGGCGAGCCCACCTACAACCTTGATACGTTGGACGAGGTGGCAAGCTACCTCCATTGCATTGACAAAAAAACTCGCATCAACACCAACGGACAAGCAAATCTCATTCACAAGCAAGACGTATCGGACGTTATCGTGACAAGTTGCGACGTTATCAACATTTCCTTGAACGAGTGCAACGCAAAAAAGTACCAAGCGCATTGCAAAAGTATCTACGGCGAAAAGGCATTTGATGCATTGCTGGAGTTTGCCACACTTTGCCTGCAAAAGGGCGGAAAGGTGGTATTTTCCGTTGTGGATAGCATTGGCTACGCGGACATCGAGGCGTGCAAAAAATTGGCGGAAAAGGTGGGCGTACCCCTTAGAGTGCGCGTGAAGGAATGATAAACAACTACGATTTGGCATTTAGGCAAAACAGCCGAAAGTACAAACTTGGCGACAAACTTTTGCTCCACGTTTGTTGTGCGCCCTGCACCACCTACTGCTTGACGCGTCTTGTGGACAAATTTGACGTGACGTTGTACTTTGCTAACGACAACATCACAGACTTTGACGAGTGGCAAAAGCGCCTTGCCGAAGTGCAAAAGTTGGTGGACATTGTCAACAATGGCGATTTCGAAGTGCAACCAAAGTTCCCTTTGAAACTGGTTGTGCAACCATTTGACAGCCAAAGATTTTTTGACGTGGCAAAGGGGTTGGAACTGTGCAAAGAGCGCGGACCACGTTGTACCGAGTGTTTCAAACTGCGCCTTGGCGACACGCACAACTACGCAAAGGAACACGGCTTTGACTACTTTGGCACCACTTTGACGGTATCGCGCAGAAAGGATAGCATGGTTATCAACAAAGTTGGTTTGGAGGTTGCAACGGACGTAAGTTGGCTAGTTGCCGACTTCAAAAAGCACAACGGATTTGACGAAAGTTTGCGCCTTGCCGAAAAGTACGATTTGTACTGCCAAGACTACTGCGGATGTGTGTTTAGTAAATAATTGCAATAGAAAAAGGAAGTATCGAGTCGATACTTCCTTTTTTTGACGTTTAGTTAAGTTAACACTACACCGTTGGAATGAGTGCCTCTTCCAGCAGTTCGATGAGTTTTTTGAAAGCGGAGTTAACCAAGCCCTCGCCAATGGGGTTTGTTTTGAATACGTTTTGTACAATCCAACTTTGGTTGAAGGCCTCGCCGTACTTTTCGCGGATGGATGCAAAAAGGGTGTTTTCGTTTTGCATGAAAGCCGTAACGATGGAAACAACCAAGTACACCATCACAACGCCAAGCACACCACCAATCAGACGGTTTGCGGTGTTGAGCAATTTGCTTTTGCCAATGAGTTTGAGCACAATGCGAGAAACCAAAAAGTACAACAACCACACAAGTAGCATAGATGCAATGGCGCTTGCAATAGAACAGGTGTTTTCGTTGGGGATAACCTTGGAAATCAAGGGGAACAAAATGGAGGAAAATGATCCGCCGGCATACAGCACAACGAAAAATCCTGCCAAGTTTACGATGGGATTCAAAAATCCCTTTACCAAGCCCAGTACAAAAGATACCACAGCTACGGCAATGATAATATAGTCAAGAACGAGCATTGTTTTTTACCTCTTATTGAACGAAATCGATGCGAGCGCTACCTGTATCGACGTTGATTTCCAAAACTTGCGAGCCTGTGCCAATTTGGTCTTTGACATTGCAACTGCCGGTATCCACATCTACCAAGATGGAGTATTGCGCTTTGTCGCCATGGATTGTGCCACGGATAGAGCCTGTGTCACTTTCCACATGGATGGTTGTGTTGTTGGTTACTTCAAAGTTGATTGCGCCTGTGTCGGTGGAGAGATCCATGTGTTGAACCTGCATATCCACTTTGATAGCGCCTGTGTCGGTATCTACTGTGACGGTGTTTGCACTGCCTTCCAAATTGGTTGCACCGGTATCCACTTCCACATCCAAAGTGTCCGTTTTGCCTTGGAACATAACGGCGCCTGTGTTGGACTCGATGGAAACGTTGGTTGCGTTTTGTGTTACAACCTTGCATGCGCCTGTATCAAGTTCTACGTGGATGGAGCCTGCCTTGGAGTCCTCGATGCCAAGTGCGCCAACGTCTACGTCGGCATTGATGGAGTAGCCCGTCCAACTTTCGGGAATACCCACAACCAAGCACAACGTACTTCTACCAATGTGTATTGTGAGTGGTTTGCAATCTTGAACGATGTACAATGTGTTGTTTTCGATGCGTTTGGTTACGCTACATTTGTCGTGGTGAGTGAAATCGATTGTAACCTTGTCGCCAGGGACGTTGTAGAATGCCACCGCGTACAAATCGGCAGAAATGTCGATGTTAAGCATGGTTTCCAATGGGTTGGTGGTAATGTTGTCGTCACAATGTGGCAACATTTCTTCAGCAGACATCACCGATGTATCAACGCTACATGCCGAAAATACCATCGGTAGCAGACAAAGTGTTGCTATCAATACAAATACAAGTAGTTTTTTCATAGTAGTACCTCTTTTGTTTTATTGTACAATATGTTTTGGTAATTGTCAATTGTTGTTTTTAGTAAAAACAAATGCGCAAAAGAGTAGTTTTATTGCATAACCATTACACAAATTGTTGACAAATTGGCTAAATTTTAGTTGCGTGGGAAAGTTGTTAACCATTTTGCGGTAGTTTGATGTTGCAAAGAATATTTTTTGCAAACGTGATGTTCGTGTTTTGGGACGCCGAGGACGTCGTCCCCTACAATATATATATTCTAAAAACAAATCTTGTGGGAATATGCAACCAAGGTGCGAACAAAGCGGAAGTGACACATATCAAGGTAATCAATTTGTTTGATAGAAAACAAAAAGCAGTAGAGTGTTCTACTGCTTTTTAATTGTGTTACATTTTTTCAGGCGCTTCGATACCCAACAACGCAAGGCCCTTTTTCAAAACTGTTGCAGTTGCCTTGACAACTTGCAAACGCGCGTTTTGAACAGCTACGTCGTCGCAGATGACGCGGTGCTCGATGTAGAAACGGTTGAATGCTTGGGCAATATCGATGAGCAAGCCGGAAATTAGGCATGGCTCGTACTTGGTTGCGGAGTCCTTGACAATTTGTGGGAAGGAGCGCAAAAGTTTGCACAAGCGGACAGTTTCGATGTTATCAAATGCGGATGGGTCAACGGCAATCTTTGCGTTGGCGGAAAGTCCTGCCTTGGCAACGATGGAGTTGCAACGAGCGTGTGTGTATTGGAGATATGGCGCTGTTTCGCCATCGAAGTTAAGTACTCTGTCAAACGTGAAGGTGATATCCTTGATTTTGGAGTTTTCGAGAGCCGAGAACAATACCGCACCAACACCAACTTGTTCGGCAACCTTTTGGCGGTTGTCCAAATTGGGGTTTTTGGCTGTGATGATATCAAGGGACTTGGCAACTGCCTTGTTGATAACATCACGGAGCAAAACAACATTGCCCTTGCGGGTGGACATTGCGCCGTCCTCCAAACTTACCATACCGTAGGCAACGTGAACAAGGTCCTTTGCCCAATCAAGGTTGGCAAGTTCCAGAACTTTGAAAAATTGCTTGAAGTGCAAATTTTGTTGGTAAGCAACAACGTACAAGCACTTGTCGAAGTCGTACTCCTTCTTTCTCCAAATGGCTGCTGCGATATCGCGAGTTGCATACAAACTGCTACCGTCGCTCTTTACAAGCAAGCATGGTGGCATGTTGTAGTCGGCAAGGTCAACAATTTGTGCGCCTTGGTTGACAGTTACAAGACCTTTTTCGCGGAGCATATCAAGTGGGCCGTCCATCTTGTCGTTGAAGAAACTTTCGCCATTCCAACTGTCGAAGTTAACGTTCAAGCGGTCGTAGATTTCCATAACGTCCGCCAAAGTTACCTTTTTGAAGAATTGGAAAAGTTCTTGAGCCTCCTCGTCGCCCTTTTCGATTTTTACAAACCACTCGCGAGCCATGTCGGTGAGTTCGGGATGAGTTTCCTCCTCTTGGTGGAACTTGACGTACAATCTTTGCAATTCAGCAACGCCTTCGCGTTCGGCAACTTCGCGGTCGCCCCAAAGTTTGAAGGCAACAATCATTTTGCCAAATTGTGTGCCGTAGTCGCCAAGGTGGTTGATACCCACAACTTTGTAGCCAAGCGCATTGTAGATTTTGTACAAAGCGCTACCAATGGCTGTTGTGGAAAGGTGGCCAATGTGGAAGGATTTGCAAATGTTTACCGAACTGTAGTCGATGCAAATTGTTTTGCCGGCGCCAATATCGCTGTTGCCGTACTTGTCCCCTTGGGAGTTGATTTCGCCAAGGACTTCTTGCACCATTGCGTTGCGGTTTACAAAAAAGTTAAGGTAGCCGTTTACTGCCTCCACTTTGGTTACAACGTCGTCACAAACAATTTCGCTTGCAAGTTTTTGCGCGATCATCACAGGGGACATGCGCATTACCTTGGCAAGTTTGAAACAAGGAAATGCGTAGTCGCCAAAGTTGTCGTCCGCAGTTGGTGCAATCAAGTTGACAAGTTCATCTTTGTCGAGATCCACGTTGATTAAGTTTGCTATGTGTTTTTTGTAGTCAATCATTATTACTCTCCATCGCCTTCGTCAGTTTCGTCGGAGGCGGGGCTTTCGGAAACGCAAACAACTTTTGTTTCCTCGCCGTGTTTGATGTTCATAACCTTGACGCCCATTGTATCACGGCCAATCTTGGAAATTTCCTTGGCTTTGATACGGATAACGATGCCGTTGTCGGCAATGAGCATAAGGTCGTTTTCGGGATCGATAAGTTTCAAGCTTACAAGCTTGCCAGTTTTTTCGGTAAATACGCCCGCCTTGATACCCTTGCCTGCACGAGATTGCAAGCGGTAGTCGGACATATCGCTACGCTTTCCGTAGCCCTTTTCGGAAATGGTCACTGCTTCCAAGCCTTCGCGGATGATGGCCATGTCTACAACGTAGTCGCCATCGGCAAGTTCGATGGACTTGACACCTTGCGCTTCACGGCCCATGTTACGCACGTCACTTTCGGCAAAGCGGATGCACTTACCTTGGTGGCTGGCAATGATGATTTCCTCCTCGCCACTTGTCATATCCACACCGATAAGTTCGTCACCTTCCAACAAGGAGATGGCAATTTTACCAGTTTTGCGGATGGACTCGAACTCGGCAAGATCCGTCTTTTTGATAAGACCATTGCGTGTTGCCATAACAAGGTTACCGGTGCTATCTTCCTTGCGGGGGATAACTGCAGTTACCTTTTCGCCATTATCCAATTGCAACAGATTTACAATTGCACGGCCACGCGCTGTGCGTTCCGCCTCGGGAACTTCGTAGCCCTTGATGCAGTACACCTTGCCACGGCTTGTGAAGAACAACAAATCGTCGTGGGTGTTGGTGATAAACATGTTGGTTACAAAGTCCTCTTCGCGAGGTTTGTGCGCTGTTACGCCCTTGCCACCGCGTTTTTGTGTGCGGTACTCGGCAACTGGCAAACGCTTGATGTAGCCAAGGTGTGTCATGGAAATTACAACGTCTTCCTTTTCGATAAGGTCGCCGATGTCGATTTCCGAGTAGTCGGTGCAAATTTCCGTACGACGCGCTGTGCCGTACTTTGTTTTTACTTCGATAAGTTCGTTCTTGACAATTTCCTCGATTCTTGCAGGTGTTGCCAAGATGTCTTTGAGGTCTGCAATCAATGCTGCAAGTTGAGCAAGTTCGTTACGCAAAGTTTCCACTTCCAAGTGAGTAAGACGAGAAAGTTTCATTTCCAAAATGGCGTTTGCTTGACGGTCGCTCAAACCAAACTCTTCCATCAATGCTTGGAGTGCAGTTTGTCTGTCGGCACTACCTTTGATGATGGCAATAACGCGGTCGATGTTATCAAGCGCAATTACCAAACCTTCGATGATGTGGTAGCGGTCTTCGGCCTTTTCCAAGTCGTACTTGGTACGGCGTGTTACAACTTCCTTTTGGTGTGCGTTGTAGTGAACCAAAATTTCCTTCAAGGACAAAATTTTTGGTTCGCCGTCAGCAAGAGCCAACAAAATGATACCATCGCTTACTTGAAGTTGGCTGTGCTTGAACAATGTGTTCAAAACAACTTGAGCATTTGCATCGCGCTTGAGTTCGAAAACAATGCGCATACCGTGGCGGTCGGATTCGTCGCGGATGTCGGAGATGCCGTCCACACGCTTGTCCTTGACCATGTCGGCAATGCTTGCAATAAGTTTGGATTTGTTAACTTGGTATGGTAGTTCGGTAACGATGATGCGCTCACGGCCGTTGTGTTCTTCAATTTCCGTCTTGGCGCGTACCAAAATGCTACCTTTACCAGTTTTGTAGGCATTGCGAACGCCCACGCGTCCCATCATGATACCACCTGTTGGGTAGTCTGGCGCGGGAACGTACTTCATCAAGTCCTCGACGGTAATGTCGGGGTTTTCCATAACGGCAATTGCACCGTCGATTACTTCCGAAAGGTTGTGAGGAGGGATGTTTGTTGCCATACCAACGGCAATACCATCGGCACCGTTTACCAACAAGTTGGGGAAACGGCTAGGCAATACCACCGGTTGCATCAAAGTGTTGTCGAAGTTGGGGTAGTAGTCTACTGTGTTTTTGTCAATTTCGCGGAGCATTTCGCTTGCAATCTTGGACAAGCGTGCTTCGGTGTAACGTTGAGCAGCGGCTGGGTCACCATCCACACTACCAAAGTTGCCTTGGCCATCAACCAATGGACAACGGATGGAAAAGTCTTGCGCAAGACGTACAAGCGCTTCGTACACGGCGCTGTCACCGTGGGGGTGGTACTTACCCAAAACGTCACCGACAATACGCGCGCATTTGCGGTATGGCTTGTCGTTGTACAAGTTGAGTTCGCCCATTGCGTACAAAATACGACGGTGAACGGGTTTTAGACCATCGCGTACGTCGGGGATAGCACGGGATACGTTAACTGCCATCGCGTAGGAGATAAAGGACTTTTTCATTTCATCTTCCATCTTGATGGGCTTAACTTTGGTTGTTGCTAACGCTTGAATATAGTCAATGTTGATATGTTCATCTTTTTTTGCCATTGTAAGCCACCTTCCTATACGTCAAGTTCGTCTACAAGTTTAGCGTTTTCCACGATAAACTCGCGTCTAAGTTCTGGGTCGTCGCCCATAAGCAAGGAAACAATTTGGTCTGCCTCCATTGCGTCTTCCATTGTTACACGCAACATAACGCGTGTTGCAGGGTTCATTGTTGTTTCCCAAAGTTGATCGGCGTTCATTTCGCCAAGACCTTTGTAGCGGGACACTTCCACACCTTTTGTGCCCAACTCGGCAAGTTTTGCATCGCGCTCTTCGTCGCTAAATGCGTAGAACTCTTGCTTGTTTTTGGTGATGCGGTAAAGTGGTGGTTGAGCAATGTACACGTGACCTTGCTCAATTAGTGGGCGCATAAAGCGGAAGAAGAAGGTGATAAGCAAAATGCGGATGTGGCTACCATCGACGTCGGCATCGGTCATGCAGATGATGCGGTCGTAGCGGAGTTTGCTAACGTCGCACTCGGTACCCATACCGCAACCAAATGCGGTGATCATGGATTTGATTTCTTCGTTTTCCAACGCGCGGGAAAGACGAGCCTTTTCCACGTTCAAGATCTTGCCACGAAGGGGCAAAATTGCTTGGAAACGACGGTCACGGCCGGATTTTGCTGTACCGCCAGCGGAGTCACCTTCGACAAGGTAGATTTCGCAGTTCTTTGGATCGCGATCGGAGCAATCGGCAAGTTTGCCTGGCAAGGATGCGCTTTCCAAAACGCCTTTGCGTGTGAGTTCGCGTGCTTTGCGTGCTGCATCACGAGCGCGTTGAGCAACGACCGACTTCATAACCAATTCCTTGGCCTCCTTGGGGTTTTCCTCCAAGAAAGTTGCAAGTTCTTCGGCAACGACGCGAGCAACGGCTGTGCGCATTTCGGAGTTGCCAAGTTTTGTTTTTGTTTGACCCTCGAATTGAGGATTTTCCAGTTTTACGCTGATGATTGCCACCAAGCCTTCGCGACAGTCCTCGCCGGAAAGTTTTTCGCTTTCCTTAAGTAGGTTCATCTTGTGGCCGTACTCGTTGATAACCTTGGTCAAAGCGGATTTGAAGCCTTCCAAGTGAGCGCCACCCTCTTCGGTGTTGATGTTGTTTGCATAGGCATGGACAACTTCCGCATAGGAATCGTTAAATTGGATGGCGATTTCGATTTGGCCTTCTTTAACGGATCTATCGATATACAAAGGTTGTGGGAAAATTGTTGTTTTTGCTTTGTTGTAGTTTTCCACAAACTCGGCAAGTCCGCCTTGGTAGCAGAAAGTTTCGTTGCGTTCGCGACCTTCGCGCTCATCACGGAGATTGATGGTGATACCCTTGTTGAGGTATGCCACTTCGCGTAGACGTGTCTTCAAGCGGTCGTACTCCCACTCGCAAGTTTCGAAGATTTGGTCGTCCGGCATAAAGGTTACCTTGGTACCAGTTGTGGACGCCTCGCCTACAACCTCCAATCTGCCTTGTGGAACACCGCGCTTGTACTTTTGGTAGTGATGTTTGCCATCTTGGTCAACTTCCACAACAAGCCACTCGGACAAAGCATTTACACAGGAAAGACCTACGCCGTGCAAACCGCCGGAAATCTTGTAGCCACCACCGCCAAACTTACCGCCGGCGTGAAGTTTTGTCAAGCAAAGTTCCACAGCGGAAACGCCTTCCTTTTTGTGGATACCACATGGGATGCCACGACCGTCGTCGGAAACGGTCAAACTGCCATCGGCATTGACAATAACGTTGATGTTGTTGCAGTAGCCGGCAAGCGCTTCGTCGATGGAGTTGTCGACAATTTCGATTGCCAAGTGATGCAAACCTTTTACGTCGGTAGAACCAATGTACATACCTGGACGTTTGCGAACAGGCTCAAGACCTTCCAACACTTGAATTTGCTCTTCGCCATAGTTGTTTTGTTGTGGCATAGTTAACCTCCTAGATTTGTAGGGAAATTTTCTTGTGGATTGGCGCAAAATTTGTGTTCTTTGCACCATTGATAATTGTTGCCTTATATTTATATATATTATATCATATACTAAAATAAAAGTACAATATTTTACAACACTTTTCTGCAACTTTTTGCGGGATATATCATTTTGAGGGCGTCATTGCCAATTTTAGGGGAAATAGACCATTTTTCAAGCAAATGGTCGGCTGGCCCTAAACTTTGCTCTAAAGGGGCGCAAACAATGTTTTTGTAACAGTTGAAATATGCAAAAATTTGTGGTATAATAGTTTGCGCGTGGGCAAATTTACAACAAAAAACCAAGTGTGTTTTGTGATTGCTACACCACCATTTTTGCAAAGAAAAACGGCAAAAATTTGATTACTAAAACAGTCAAAACACAGGGCGAATTTGTCTACAATACAATGTCGCGTTTGGGACAAAAATTGCATCCCGTGCAAAAAAGTTTCAACAAAAATTGCACCACGTGTGCGCAAATTTTGGCAAATATTACTGCAAAACTTTTGCGCCCCAAAACAAAAGGCAAACAAACAATACCATCAAGGAAAAGGATATGAAAGTAACACAAATTCAACTGACAAACTACCGCAATCTTGCGCAACAAAAAGTTGTGCTTGGGCCGGGGTTGAATATTTTTGTTGGGGACAACGCTCAGGGTAAAACCAACCTTGTGGAGAGCGTCTATTTGTGTTGCATTGGAAAATCTCCCCGCACCGACAAGGACAAGGATTTGGTTAGATGGGGAGAGCAAAAGGCATTTGTTCGCGTAAACTACAACTGTCGATATGGCGATGGAGAAATTGCCATCGACCTAAAAACCCAAGGCAAAAAACAAATTGCCGTAAACAGCGTGCCTATCACAAAAATGGCAGAGTTGATGGGATACCTCAACTGCATCTATTTTTCCCCAAACGAGATAAAAATTATTTCCCAATCCCCTGTGGAAAGGCGCAGATTTTTGGATATTGACCTGTGCCAAACGGACAAAAACTACTTTTACAGTTTGCAACGGCTAAACAAGGCGCTTGCGCAACGCAACAACCTGTTGAAATCGGCGCAAAGTGTTGAACAACTGAAGGAAACTGTGTTTGTTTGGGACGAGCAAATTGCCGAAGAGGGCGCGCGCGTTGTGGCAAAACGCAGGGCCTTTTGCGAAAAACTGAAGGTGTACGCAAAGCGCTGTCACGAAAAGTTGACGGACGGTAAGGAAACACTAGACCTAAGTTACGTCACACAAATTGACGGAGAAAACGTAAAGGAACTTGCACAAAACTACCTACAACTTTTGCAAAACAGTTTGGAAAAGGACTTCAACTTGCGCCACACCTCCATTGGTTGTCAACGCGACGACATCTGCTTGAAAATCAACGGAGTGGACGTGAGAACGTTTGGTAGCCAAGGACAACTTCGAACCACCGCACTATCACTTAAACTTGCAGAGTTGATGATCTTCAAAGATATCATTGGCGAGTACCCTGTGTTGATACTAGACGACGTGTTGAGCGAGCTGGATTTGGACAGACAAAAGCGCCTACTGCACTTTGACAAGCGATTGCAAATACTGCTTACAACTGCAACGGAAATCCCCCAAGAACTGCTTGGCGAGTGCAAGCAATTTGTGATTACCAATGGCGTTTGCAGGGAAAAGAAATAGTTGCACGTTTATACAATCAATATCAAACAAAAAAGGACGTCTACACAAGACGTCCTTTTTTTGCTTACAATTTGGTTTTGGAAAGGTTACTTTAGATACCGTTTAGGCCGAAGAAGGTATCGCCACAGCAACAGTTGTTGCCGTTCGACCAGTTGTTGCCGTTGCGCAATCCGTAGCAGTTGTTGTTCCAGCCGTTGCGACCGTTGTTGCATCCAATGTTTTTGAGGTAGCAATTTAGTAGCATGATGACAAATGCAATGGTCAACCCCGTTGTTAGCGAAAGGCGCCTGTTATCTTTGTCTAAAACGGCGTACAGTAACAATAGATACAAAAGACTTTTGGTAAGACTCATGTTTTCCCCCTTGATTTTCCAAAGATTGTTTTTACCTTACAATATGCACAATTTTTCGACATTGTGACAAATGTACAATTTTTGTTGTAAAAAGGTACAACCTGTAACAATATACTTGGGGGAAATACAATTTATGCTACAAGCGACACCACAAATTTTGGACGATTTGGACAGTTACCTTCCAACACAAAAGGACACGACAAAAATTGCGCAGTTTTTTGCCCTGCTTGCCGACCAAACAAGGGTAAGGATGCTTTCCGCATTGGCAATTGCGCCATTGTGCGTGACGGATCTTGCGCGCGTGTTGGGGCTCAATCAAACGACGGTATCGCACCAACTGCGACTACTGCGCGACGTGGGCATTGTGGAAACCAATCGCAAGGGCAAAATTATCCAGTACAAAATTGCCAATCCCAAAATAAACGAAATTTTGCTTGTGGGTGTGGAATACTTGGGCTATTGACTTGCGCTTTTTGTTGTGGTACAATTTGTTTAGCAAAGGGACTGTTGACAAATTTTGCCAACAAAACAAACCACAAAAATACGCAAAAAAGGTGCAAATTTGCAATACGTATCCGCAAAAATGCGCCGAGGAGGAGCAATGTACAAAAACATAATTTTTGACGTGTACGGCACGATGGTGGACGTATGGACGGACGAACAAGACATCCAAACTTGGCAAGCCGTTGCCAGTTTGATGGATTTTTATGGAGCCAATTTGCTACCCGAGCAAATCAAAGTGATGTTTTTTGAGGGGTGTCAAAAGCAAATTGTCCAAGGCAAAAAGCGCTACGACTACCCCGAGATTGACGTGGTAAAGGTGTTTTACGACATACTGGAAAGCCAAAATCTTGGTTGCAAAACAAAGGCAACCTTTTTGACACATGCATTTAGAGTGGCATCCACAAGAAAACTGCAACTGTTCGACAACGTTTTGGAAACTCTTGCCAAACTAAAAAAGGCGGGCAAAAAGTTGTACATCCTTTCCAACGCGCAAGCAAGCTTTACGCAGTTTGAACTGAAAAAACTGGGACTGCCAAAGTACTTCAACGGAATTGTGCTTTCCTCCAAGTACGGCGTGGCAAAACCCAGCGCAACCTTTTTCGATATCATTTTGGAAAAATACCACCTAGAAAAGAGCGAGTGCATCTACGTTGGCAACGATTTGCACAGCGACATTTTGGGCGCAAACAATGCAGGTATCCACAGCATTTGGCTAAACACCGGACACCTGCAAAACGACAGCGGACACACGCCCACCTACACCATTGATGACGGCGACTTTGCAAAAATTTGCGACGTTGTTTTGTAAAACCCACACAAAAAAAGACCTCACAAGTTGTGAGGTCTTTTTGTAATGCTTATGTAATCAAATTGCGTTTGACACGTCAAGTAGTTGCAAAAACTATCTTGTGCGCGCTTGACGAACTGCGTGGTTCCAACCATCAACAAGTTCGGCACGTCTTTCCGCTGTCATCTTTGGCTTGAACACCTTGTCAACTGCGATGTTTGTGCGGATATCTTCGATATCTGCCCAGTAGCCCATCATCAAACCAGCAAGGTAAGCAGCGCCAAGTGCTGTAACTTCGACAACCTTTGGACGGATTACTTCCGCACCCAAAATGTCAGATTGGAATTGCATCAAGAAGTTGTTTGCAGATGCACCACCGTCAACGCGAAGGGATGTGATTTCCGCACCGGAGTCCTTTTTCATTGCGGTTACGAGGTCGTAAACTTGGTAGTCGATAGCCTCGAGTGCTGCGCGAACAAAGTGATCCTTGTTTGTACCACGAGTGATACCAACAACTGTACCGCGCGCTTCGGCATCCCAATATGGAGCGCCAAGTCCTGTGAACGCAGGAACGATGTACACGCCGTTTGTATCGGGAACACGCTTAGCGTAGGTTTCTGTTTCGGGAGCGGAACGGATCATACGCATTTCGTCACGCAACCATTGGTTGATTGCGCCACCGATAAACACGGAGCCTTCCAAGATGTATTGTGGTTTGTTGCCATCGGTGCATGCTGCCAATGTTGTTACAAGACCATTGTTGCTTGCAACGGCTTGGTCGCCTGTGTTCATCAAAAGGAAACAGCCTGTACCGTAGGTGTTTTTGATGTCGCCTTTGTTTACGCAAAGGTGTCCAAACAATGCAGATTGTTGGTCGCCAACAACACCGCAAATGGGCACTTCTCTGCCGATAAACGTTTCGTCTGTGCAACCATAGTTGTGACCAGATGGGCAAACTTCGGGGAGCATACTGCGTGGGATACCGAACAATTGCAAAAGTTCGTCGTCCCAATCGAGTGTGTGGATGTTGTAGAGCATTGTACGGCTTGCGTTTGTGTAGTCAGTTGCAAAGATACGGCCGTTGGAAAGTTTCCACATGATGAATGTGTCTACTGTACCGAAAATGAGATCGCCCCTTTCTGCTCTTTCGCGAGCGCCTTCCACGTTGTCCAAAATCCATTTGATTTTTGTTGCGGAGAAGTAGGCGTCCAAAACAAGACCTGTTTTGTCGTAGATCATTTGGCTGAGGCCCTTTTCCTTGAGTTCTTCGCAGTAGCCGGCAGTTCTACGACATTGCCATACGATTGCGTTGTAGACAGGTTGACCTGTTTTGCGATCCCAAACAAAAGTTGTTTCGCGTTGGTTGGTGATACCGATGGACAAGATGTCTTCCACAGCGATATCCGCTTGAACGATTGCTTCCGTCATAACGGCAATTTGAGAGCCGTAGATATCTTGTGGACGGTGTTCTACCCAACCTGCTTTTGGATAAATTTGTTCAAATTCTTGTTGTGCCTTACCGATGATTTGACCGTGTTTGTCAAATACGATAGCGCGGGAGCTAGTTGTTCCTTGGTCGAGTGCAAGAATATATTTCATAGTAGTTTTCCTTTTGCATTTAGCAGATATTTATTGATTGGGGATTGTTACGCCTTTGTAATTTCCTTGGTAGCAATGATGTCTACACCGCAGCCACAAACGTCTGCGATAACAACATCACCAATGTGAACAGGTGCTTGCAAAACAACGTCTTTCAAAAGTTCCAAGCTATCAAAGATGAGGTGCTTGGGGATAGCTTCGCGTGTTTTTACGGAAACCATAGCAATGTTGCCACCTGCAACTTTAACAGAACCTGTTACCATACGTTTTGGGCTTGTGATTTCGTTTTTAGCATAGATTACGCCACGTGGGCAAATGTTACCGGTAACTTTGATATCTTGCAAGTTGGAGTCATCTACAGTCAAACGGCAACCCATTGGGCAGTTAATACAAATCATTTCTCTCATAGCATTTCTCCTTTACTTAATCAAAGTGATTTCGATGTGTTGTGCTTTTTTGAGTGTTTCTACTTGTTCAGCAGTAAGGTTGATGCTTTCCATTTCGCCTGGAGCAACAACTGGACGTTTTTTGCCAAATACCTTTACACCATCAGCAAATACGGCAAGTTCTACCTTCTTGAATACGTTAGCAACACGCATTTTGAAGTTCAAAGGTTGGTAGTTGTCGTCACGGTTGAGTTGTGTTGGAACACAGTAACGAACACCGTTTGTGCAGTTGATAGCAATCTTTTCTGCGCAGGATTCCAAACCGTTGATATATGCAACAGCGCACTTACCAGCGTTTTCGCTTTCGGCAGAAACAAAGTCAACAAGGTCGTGAACGTGAAGTACGTTACCGCACTCGAACACGCCGTCGATGTTTGTCATCATGTTTTCGTCAACTACTGCACCACCTGTAACGTTGGAGAGTTCCACGCCACCTTGCTTAGCAAGTTCGTTTTCGGGGAGCAAACCAACGGAAAGGAGCAATGTGTCGCACTCGATGAGTTCAGCCTTGTCCATGATTGGAGCAAGTTTTTCGTCAACGGGGGCAACAACAACGCCTGTAACACGATCCTTACCTTTGATATCTACAACTGTGTGAGAGAAGTAGAGAGGGATGTCGAAGTCGTTCAAGCATTGAACGATGTTACGGTTAAGACCGGAGGAATATGGCATGAGTTCTACAACTGCTTTTACCTTTGCGCCTTCGAAGGTCATACGACGAGCCATGATAAGGCCGATGTCGCCAGAACCAAGGATAACGCATTCCTTACCGGGCATGTAGCCATCGATGTTTACAAGTTTTTGAGCAGTACCAGCGGAAAATACGCCTGCACCACGCATACCTGCAATGTTGATACCGCCACGAGGACGTTCACGGCAACCGCAAGCAAGGATGATTGCCTTTGCTTGGATTTGAGTAAGACCATCAACTGCGGAAACGTATGTTACAACTTTGTCTTTTGATACATCAATAACTGTTGCGTTAACGCGGTACTCGATGCCACGTTCAACAACTTGGTCGATGTATCTTTGAGCGTATTCGGGACCGGTGAGTTCTTCCTTGAAGGTGTGAAGACCAAAACCGTTGTGAATACATTGGTTCAAAATTCCGCCAAGCTCTGCTTCGCGTTCCAAAATCAAAATATCTCTTTCGCCACAATCGTATGCGGCTTTTGCGGCAGCAAGACCAGCAGGACCGCCACCAACGATAACCAAATTCATCTTTCTCATATTACTTTGTTCTCCCAAATACTACTTGGCTTGCGCCACCACGCTTGGTAACTTCTTCCAAAGGAAGGTTAAGTTCGCGTGCAATGATTTCCATGATACGAGGTGTGCAGAAACCTGCTTGGCAACGGCCCATGCCTGCGCGTGTACGACGTTTTACACCGTCGAGGTCAACTGCGCCTGGTTTACGGCGGATGGACTCAACGATTTCGCCTTCGGTTACAACTTCGCAACGGCAAACGATGTTACCATACAATGGGTTTTGATCGATAAGTTTTTGTCTGTCGATGTTACTAAGATGAGAGAATTGTGGGATTGCTTTGCGTGTTGCAACAAAGTTAGCGTTTGCTTTGAGTGCAAGTTTTTCAGCAACCCAACCAGCAACTTCTACTGCAATTGCAGGAGCGGCGGACAAACCTGGGGATTCGATACCAAGGCAGTTGTAGAAACCTTCTACTTCGCTCTCTTCAACTACAAAGTCGTTTTCGGGGATGTGAGCACGAAGACCACTAAATTGTGTGATGATTGTGCGCTTGTTGAGTGTTGGAACGGACACAAGTGCCTTTGCAAATGCTTCGCCAAGTTCTTCGATGGTTGTGTTTACGTCGTCTTTGTCCAATTTGTCAGTTGCAGTTGGGCCAACCAAGATGTTGCCGTGAGTAGTTGGTGTAACCAAGATACCCTTACCCATCTTTGTGGGTTGTTGGAACAATGTGTGGTCAGCAAGGTAACCAACGGATTTGTCCATCAACATGTAGTCGCCCTTGCGAGGTTGAACTTGATACTTGCGTTCGCAGATGAGGTTGTTGATTTCGTCTGCAAACAAACCTGCTGCGTTAACAACAACTTTTGCTTGTTCGGTGTAGCCATCGGCACAAGTAACTGTAAAGATGCCATCTTCCTTTTTGAGACCTGTTACTTCGCTCAAGAAACGGAATTCAACACCGTTTGTGCAAGCGTTTTCTGCATAGGCAACAGCCATTTCGTATGGGGAAACAATACCACCACTTGGGATAACCAATGCTGCAACAACGCTCTTGGAAAGATGTGGTTCCATTTCGCGCGCTTTGTCGCCATCAACAATGTAAAGTCCCTTTACACCGTTTTGTTCGCCACGAGCAAGCAAGTCGTTCAAACCACACTTGAGATCTTCGTTGAAGCAAAGAACCATGGAGCCATTTCTGCGGAATGGGAAGTCCAATTCCTTGGAGAGTTGGTCGAACATTGCGTTACCCTTAACGTTGTAGTACGCTTTTTTGCTATTGGGATATGCGTCATGGCCACCGTGTACGATACCGCTGTTTGCTTTTGTGGTACCTACGGATACGTCGTTGCCCTTTTCAAGCAACAAGATATCTGCGCTAAAGCGAGATAATTCGCGGGCGATGGAACAGCCAATAATACCACCGCCGATAATGATTATGTCTTTCATTAGTCCTCCTTGCTCGCACAAATTTTTGTCTTTGGATATCTACTATCCAAACTATGCGTCCTAATAATTATACAACATTTGTAAACTCATTTCAATAGCAAAATGTAATTTTTTTTATAAAAAATATAACATTTTTTTTACAAAAAAAAGCAACCGAAGAGCGCTTCGATTGCTTTTTTGCTGTGATATTTGAAATTATAATAATGTTATAAATTTTCTCTATGACAAACGGCATTTTGCGAACAATTTGGCAATACAATTACCGACGCTTTTTTGACTAAAAAAGTTGGCTGGCTTAACCAAAAACTTCGCGTACTGTTTCGATAGAGTTGGCAATTTTGTTCAAAACTTCCACCACATTGTCGGGTGTGCATTCGGACAAATCCTTGAGCATCAAATCCAGCACCACTTGGTAGTCGGGATCGAACTTTTCTTGCAGGTTGTAACCCATAAATTCCTCGCCGTTTAGCCACTTGGTTGCTGCGGTGTTGATGACGTCCGTTGCCATAGCGCGGAACTCGTCGTTATCCTCCAAAACTTTGCCAATGTCGCGAACGGCTTGGTCGTTCAAAGTGGAGATACTGCTAACACTATTGACAAACTCCTTGGCGCTTGGGATGATGGATTGTACCGATTTGACGGAATCTGCCATGTTGTTTAGTACGTCAACAATGGTATCTGGGGTACAAGCAGACATATCTGCAAGTATCGGATCGAACAAGCTCTTGAGCTCGGGGTCGAGTTTTTCCGCAAGGTTGATACCCATGAATGCCTCGTTGTTGAGCCACTTGGTTGCGGCAGTATTGATTGTGTCCGTTGCTAAGATACGCAACTTTTCGTTGTCCGCCAAGATTTCGACAATGTTACGAATAGCTTGGTCGTTGATGCTGGAAAGGTCGCCAACACTATCCACAAATTCTTTTACAGCAGGAATAAGTGGTTTTACAGCTTGGATGGTGTCCGCCATGTCATTGAGAACACCAACGATATTGTCTTTGGTGCAAGTTGCCATGTCGTTGAGCATGGGATCGAACACAGGTTTGAGCTCGGTGCCGAGTTTTTCCGCAAGATTGATACCCATAAACTCTTCGCCATTGAGCCATTTGGTAGCTACTTGATTGACAACGCCCGCTGCCATGGAGCGAAAACCATCGTTTTGGGCCAGTACTGCGCCGATATCGCGAATAGCTTGGTCGTCCATCGTTTCGATACTGCCACTGCTGTTTACAAAACTATCCACAGATGGCATGATATCCTTGACTGCTTTGATGGTGTCTGCCATGTCATTGATGATACCAACGAGATTGTCCTTGGTGCAAGTTGCCATGTCGTTGAGCATTGGGTCGAACAAGGGTTTGATCTCGTCACCCAATTTTTCCCGAATATTAAAGCCCAAAAACGATTCGTTATTGAGCCATTTTGTTGCAGCGGTGTTAACTAGGCCTGTTGCCAAAGAGCAAAAGCTATCGTTATTGGCCAATACTGCGCCGATATCACGAATAGCTTGGTCGTCCATCGTTTCGATACTACCACTGCTGTTTACAAAGCTATCCACAGATGGCATGATATCCTTGACTGCTTTGACAGAGTCAGCCACACCATTGATGATGTCAACAAGTGTGTTCTCGGTGCAAGTTGCCATGTTGTTGAGCATTGGATCAAACACGGTTTTGAGCTCATCGCCCAACATTTCTTGTAGATTGAAACCTAAAAATGGCTCGTTATTGAGCCATTTTGTTGCAGCACTATTTACAATTTCCGTTGCCATTGCGCGTAATTTGGGATGTTCACCAAGCGCTTGGCCGATATCGCGAATGGCTTGGTCATCTAGCGTTTCGATGTTTTGCGCGCTATTGACCAAACTTAGTATAGGGGGAAAAAAAACTGTTTGTGCAGTCTCGATTGTGTTGGCGATGTCGTTTAGGACACCAACAATTGTATCAGGTGTGCAGGTTGCCAAATCGTCCAAAATCAAATCGAGTACGAGTTTGTAGTCAGGGTCGAACTTTTCTTGTAGATTAAATCCCAAAAAGCTTTCGTTGTCAATCCATTTTTGCGATGCGTAGTTGACAATTTCCGTAGCAATTGTGCGCCACTTGTCGTTTTTGCCAAGTATTGTGGCAACGTCGCGAATGGCTTGGTGATCCATTGTTTCGATTTCGCCAACGCTGTTTACAAAGCGCAATGCAGGTGGAACAAGGGAGGTTACGTAAACCAAATCGTCCAGTGCGGAAACTTCCTTTTCGCCATCCTTGTAGGTTACAAGTTTTTTGAAGTAGGATCCGGCAAGGTCGTTGGTAATTTTGATAGATTTGTTATTGGGAAGGTTGATGATTGCCTCCTCAACAGCGGGATCGATGGGTTTTTCCTCTGTGGAAACAATGTCGCTAACGTTTGTGTAGACGGAGGGCGCGACAGTACAGTAGCCAGCAATGGGGAACACAAAGAACAATGCAACCATCACGCCAGCAACAAGCCCAAAGGCAAGTCCGCCAAGGCGACCGATTAGACCCTTTTTCTTGGGGAGAACTGGCTTGAGGAGCAAGTTAACAATTGCGCGAACAAGGCCAGCCACAAGCAAGCAAACTGCAAACACAACAATGAACACAATTGGTTTGATGAGTGCTTGAACAAGTGTTGGGAAAAACTCCTTTAGTGTTGGGGATGCGACAAACACATCGCCAAACTTTGCCAACAGGTCGTCGATTGTGGGCAATGCAAGTTCGTAGGCTTTGGAAAGGACAAGTGGCGTTACCGAAAAGGCAACCACAAATGCCAAAATGATTGTTACAACCTTAACGGCGGAACGAATCAGCCCCTTGGAAAAACCTCCTAGAGCACCAATTATACCGAACAGGGCAAATATACCAAAAACTATGGCGTTGATATGTTCCATAATTCATTATCTCCTTGTGGGATATTATATATGATACCACGAAATTGTGATAAATGCAATACATTATTTTAATTATTGCATTAAATGCAATACATTATATCAATTATTGCGCTAAATGCAATACATTATATTAATTATTGCACTAAATGCAATACATTACATAGATTATTGCACATTGAAAAGGTTTTATTGCAAAATGTTCACAATTTGCCACATAAAAACAAGCAAATCACGTGGGCGGATGATATCCTCCCCCCCCCACTGCGTAGTAAAAAGCAAAGCACAATTTGTGAGCAAGTGGTCTTACTAAAAAGGATATTGTCAAGAGCCCTCTCAGTCGGCTGATGCCGACAGCTCTCCCAAAGGGCGAGCCCTTTTATTGCGGTGGTTTTCCATCAAAACACAAACAATATCCAATGATGTCTGCAAACAGCAGAGTTACGCCTGTCCCTACAACAAAATGCATAGAATTGCGTAGGGTTTTGCCGTCAAAAGCCAAGCAGAACTTGTGAGCAAGACCAAAACAAAAAGGGCTTTGCAAATTTGCAAGGCCCTTTGTTAAATTTCAGTTACAAATTACTCTTCAACTTCTTGTACAAGAGTGATGTTTGTTGATGTGGAGTTCTTTTCTGTTTCCGCATTGTAGGATGCAACACTTGCGCTGTTTGATGTCAAAGCGAAGATGTAGTTACCAACAACGTCGGCTTTTGCCCAACCAGTTGTGGAGTAGTTGGAAAGACTCTTTGCATAGAATTGATGTTCTTCGGTTGTGCCAAGTTTAGCTGTGTAGGTAACGCTGTTGGATGTGTAGTACAAAACACCGTTTTCAATCTTGTCCAAAGTGATGGAATCACGGCTGTCGAACAAAGATTCCTTTACTGTTTCGCCATTAGCATCAACGTAGGTTGCGTAAACTGTGTAAGTTTTTGCAGTTGTGCTACCATGAGTTTCTGTTTCTACATAGATAGCTTTTGCGCCCCAACCAAGATATGTGCCACTTGGTTTAGCATTCAAAACTGCACCATTAACAACGTTTGTGCCATCGAAGTGAGCGTAGTAAACTGTGAGGCCATTCAAAGTTGCGTTCTTTTCGTCAGCTTGTGTGTAGTAAACGTAGCCATCGGAAACTGCTGTTACTGTGTAAGTAAGCTTGGATGTTTCGGTATCAACCTTTGCAACAAGAACTTTGTGTTCGGATGCGCCAACGTTGAATTGGCAAATTTGACCTTCTTCGTCCATGAAAAATACAGCATTGTTAGCCTTGTCGAATTTTACGTTTGTGATTTCTTCAGCAATAACTTTTGTAGATGCATCACTTGCTTTTGCGGAAACAAGTTTGTCATCAAGAACGTAGGTTGCGTAAACTTCGCCATTAACTTCGCTAAGCAAAAGTTCTGTCTTGGATGTGTCGGTAGACCAATCTTCACCTGCGATAACAAGGTGTTGTTTGCGGTCGCTACCATCAAGCTTGTAGCTTTCCAAAACAAGTTGATTGTACATTTTTTGTCCGCCATCTGTCAAAGATTGGTTTGGTGTTGTGATGTACAAACGATCGCCAAAGATGTGGATACCAGCAAGATCTGGATTTGTTTCGTTAGCGGAGAAGTAGAAACAAGGAACAACAAGTTGAACCTTTTCCTTTACTGCTGCTTCGATACGTTCGGTCTTTTCGGAAGAGGACAAGTCTTCGTCGTTCAATGCGATGATTGCATCGAGATCGGTTGTCTTTACGCGAACGATTGCGCCAGCGCGAATTGTGTTTGTGTAGGAATTGTCTGCTGTTGCATCGCCAAAGAAACCGTTAACGTAGTAGATGTAGTCGCCGTATTTAACTGCGATACCGCCGTTGTCTTCCACAGTTTGGCCGGAAATACCATCAGTTACAACTGGTTTGAAGTCGTCTGTTTGATCGCAAGCGGCAAAAACTACAAGTGCAAGCATCAAGCAAGCAACAAGAATAATTAGAGATTTTTTGAAATTTTTATTGAACATTGTATAGTACTCCTTATGTAATTGCATACATAGGCTTAAATTATAACCGAAATCGCCAAAAATTGCAACAGTTTTAACGAGTGTTATTGGCGCTATTTTTATAAAAAAGGTAAAATTTTTTACAATAGTTGTGGTCGTATTGAAAAAACTTGCACTTTTTTCCTCAGCAAAAGGACAAAACACCAAAATTTGTTTGCAACTTTGCTATTTTGTTGCCACAAGGTGTACTGCGCTTTGTTATACCCATCGTGGCATCTTGTTGCGCAAAAGTGTTGGTCTGCTTACTAAAAAAGTAACTGTGGCTGTGTCGCGCAACTGCAAACTGCCAATTTGATCAACCTTGAAGGTAACCTTACACATCGTTCAAAGTGGTTATTTGGCCTGTATCGGCATCTTGAAAAAGCATGTAGAAACTTGTTGGATTGTTTTCCACAAGCACAAAGTCCTTGTCGGAAATGCCCTTGCGCTCGGCAGGAAGTCCGTAGCAAATGTACTTGATTACACCTTGTTTTTGCAGTACGCCCATCACAAAATATCTCTCGGAGTTGGGAAAATCCACGCGCACGAAAAAGCAATTTTTGTACTTGTTGATGAGTGGATAGTATGGCGGGAACTGCACAAATACCTTGACAATTTCCTCCTTGACGGACTGGTAGTAGTTGGTGCTACCACCACTTGCGTAAAAGCGCTCAAATGCGTTGCTGTACTCCTCCACCACCTTGTATCTTTGACCAGAAGTTTTTTGTAAAGCCGATATATCCAAAGTGAAATCGGGGTAGAAGTTGTCCGTTGCCGAAACAAACTGCTCGTATTCCGTCATACCTTGGGTGGGCAAATTGGACATTTGTCTTGTAAGCATATCGCACAGAATGGCATCGCCAAGGTGGGCGCGAGCAACCTCCGTCCAAGTTTCGCCACCGGCAACAAGTAGGCACGCAACCTGCTCGAGAGAGTGCCGTTTGAGAGCAAAAGTTTCGTTAGCAAGGGTTGTTAGTTTGCGAAAAACACACTTGCCACCAAAGTTGAGCAAAATGCACCACTCCCTTTGCTTGGAAAGGTCCACGTTTGTGACAAAAACCGTTACGTTTGTTTTGTCCGCACAGTTGACAAGTTTTACCATCCCACAAAGTTGTTTGCCCTTTTCGGCAAAAATATCCCTCGTTTGTTGCAAAATGAGAACGCGTTTGCAATACATGTTGCACATCCCCCAAAAGTAGTTTGCCAACATTGTAGCGCAATATGCCCCGCAAAAAACCACCAATACTGCCGAAAATTGTGGGAAATGTGCATATAAAATGAACTTGCGGGAGGGGACGCCTCCCCTACGATAGCAACTGTTTACAAATATGTGATACAAAACAAAAAGGGCGAGCTAACTCGTCCTTTGTATTTGATGTTTCTTGAAACTGCTCCTACCAACAAAACAATTTGTCGGTGTAACTGCAAAGGTCTTTTGCTAGTCTACTTTGTTGGTTTTGGGCCGTTGAAGGTGTAAAAGGAGCATTTGATATCGGCATTGTAGAAGTAGCGTTTTTTGTCGGCACGACGACCAAAGTCGCGTTCGAAATCTTGATAGGGGGACAAAAAGTAGAAGTTCCACTTGTCCAACTTGCGGTACAGTTTGCCCATATCTTTGGCAATTTGCTTGACTTCCTCCATGCTACCGATACGCTCGCCATAGGGTGGGTTGCTGATGTTGACACCGTAGCTACTTTTTGTGATAAACTCGTTGGCGTTGCGCAAATTGAACTTGACGTACTTGTCCACGCCCGCTTGCTTAGCATGGAAGTTGGCAATTTCGATGGCCTTGGGGTTGATATCGCCACCAATGATACTTAGCGGTCTGTCCACGCGGATGTCCTTTGCCTCCTCAAGAGCAAGGTCGTAGGCATCGTCGTCCACACAATCCCATTGCATAAAGGCAAAGTCGCGGTCCATACCGGGGGCAATTTTTAGTGCCTTCATTGCTGCCTCGATGGGCAAAGTGCCACTACCGCAAAACAGGTCGGTAAACATTTTGTCGGGATTCCACACCGAAAGGTCAATCAGCGCCGATGCGGTTGTTTCGCGCAAGGGTGCGGTGTAGTTCAAAGTGCGGTAGCCACGTTTGTGTAGGCCAATGCCGGTTGTATCCAAGTTGACGGAAACAACGTCGTTGGTGATGTCCAGTTCCACTTTGTACTCGGCACCACTTTCCACAATTAGGCCGTACTTTTGTTGCAGTACCGAAACAATGGCCTTTTTACCGATGGCTTGGATGGAGTGATGGGCAAACAGTTTGCTACCAATACTTTTGGTAATTACCACCACTTTGCCGTTTTTGTCGATGACGTCTTCCCAATGGATTTTGGCAATGCCTTCAAAAAGCATATCGAAGGTGGTTGCTTGGAAGTTTGCAAGACGAATCAGCACCCGTTCGCCACTGCGCAAAAACACGTTTAGGCGCGCAACGTCCTTCCAACTGCAGTTCTCCACCACAATTCGGCCGCTCAACGCGGGGCAATCGCCATAGCCAAGCATATAAAGTTGTCTTTTGACTACCGCCTCTACACCGGTAGCGCATGGGATGAGAATTGTCATGTTACTTGGAGTACTTGTTTACAAGGTAGTCGACGTAGTACTTGGCATCGAAATCTTCGCCAATGGCAAGGCGCAAGATTTGGTCGGGGTACATGCTACCTCCATACTTGTGAATGTGACTAGCCAGCCAATCGTTGACTTGCTTGGTATTGCCACTTGCCAAACTTTGTGCCACGTCAAAGTCTTTGTTCATATGATAGTAAAGTTGGGATGCAATTGCCGAGCCAAGCGCGTAGGTGGGGAAGTAACCAAAACTACCGCCTGCCCAGTGCATGTCTTGCAAAACGCCAAGCACGTCAGTTGGTGGAGTGATACCAAAGTACTCGGTAAACTTTTCCTTCCAAACTTGTGGCAAATCCTTTACTTGAAGCTCATCTGTGATGAGCAACTTTTCAATTTCGTAGCGGAGCATTACGTGCAAGGGGTAAGTGAGTTCGTCCGCCTCGGTGCGCACAAAACTGCGTTCTGCACGGTTGACGTATGCAACAAACTCCTCCACGGTAACGCCATCCAGTTGTGGAGCAAAAATTTGTTGAAGTTTTGCAAAGTGTACTTGCCAAAACTCCAATGAGCGACCAATCAAGTTTTCGTAGAAACGAGATTGACTTTCGTGCATGCCAAGGCTTGCGCCACCACTACAAAACGTGCCGTTTAGTGCCTTGTCCCCTTGTTGCTCGTAGAGGGCGTGGCCTGTTTCGTGAATTACCGAGAAGATGGAGGAAATGAGGA
This sequence comes from Clostridia bacterium, assembly GCA_017409765.1. Lineage (GTDB taxonomy): Bacteria > Bacillota > Clostridia > Christensenellales > CAG-314 > Fimimonas. Next base: position 73,435 of record JAFQSA010000057.1, read on the forward strand.
TATCCTCGTGGTAGAAGTTTGTGATGCGTACGTCGTCGGTGCCAAAGCCAGTTGTAAATGGGTGGGCACTTTCCGCCATGATACCACGAGATTTGTCAAAGCACAACACATCGCGAAGGTATTCGCAAAACTCCACTTGCTTGGATTTTGCCCAAGTTTGGTTTGCCCAAGCGGGGATTGGAGCGGGGTTTTCCGTCACTTTTTTGACCACAGGTACGAGTTTTTCGCGCAACAAATTGAAAAATGCATCGTACTTGGCTTGGTTATAGTTGGGTTCGTACATATCCAACAAAACGTCGTAGCCTTGAACCTTGTCGGTGGCAAGCCAAACAGTTTGCTTGCGAACGTAGTCCACAATTTTTTCCAAATAGGGGCGGAAAAGCTGGAAGTCGTTGTCGCGTTTTGCGCGGACGTAGATGGGGTACGCCTCGGACATCAGTTGGCTATATGCCACGTACTCGTCGGCGGGAATCTTTTTGGTTTCTTGGATGTTTTTGTAGGTAACTTCGATTTCGTGCGCAAGTACTGGCTCAAGTTCCGCCTTGTGCGCGTACAACGTTTCCACGGCGCTTTCGAAACGAGCATCCGTCATAAGTTCGTAACTATAGGCGGAAAGTACGCCCATTTGGTCGGCGTTAGCAATGACGCTTTGCTCCGTTGCTTGGGTTTCGTGATCCCACGAAATGAGGAATCCCGCATATTGTTGTGCCAAAATCTTTTTGCGTTGTTCAAGATAGAATTGCAATGCTTGTTGCATGGTGATACTCCTTTGGTGCGGAAAACGTCCGCAATGTTGATGACAATACTTTACCACAAAGTTGTGGAAAACTCAATGGTTTGAAATAAAGTTAGATGATTTGTGAACGCAAGCGGGAGGATGGTATCCTCCCCTACAACAAAATTTTGGAGATTGTATAGTCGTTTTGCCACCAAATAACTTGTATAGCTTTCAAGCGACCGTTTGGGGAGCAAAACGCAAGCAAGAACCACGTTGTTGAGAGGGAGCATACACGGACGTATGTGACCGAGCAAAATGCGGGAGATTGTGTAGTCGTTTTGCCACCAAACAAAAAAAAGAGCCCGTGGCTTTAAGTCACGGGCGTGATAAGGTTTGTGTTTACGCTTCTTCGATAGCGCCAACAGGACATTGTGCTGCGCAAGCACCACAATCTACGCAGAGATCAGCTGCAATTTCGTAGATGCCATCGCCTTCGTTAATAGCGTCGCAAGGACATACGCTTTGGCAACCGCCACATGCAATACAATCGTTAGTAATTTTGTGAGCCATAGTCTTTTTCTCCTTTTTCCCAATTTGGGTAAGATAATTATATACTTGTCTGCAAAATTTGTCTACCATTTTGCAGACAAAATTGAATTTTTACTTTGTAAAAATCTTTTTGGTAAAAATGTGCAAACTTTATTTACAAAAGTTGACAATGGGTATATAATTGATGTATTAGGTGGCAAGTGGTTTGTTACCTTTGTCACGTCAAAAAATGGTTATTTTGGAGGCTTTGTATGAGAAAAACCAAAATAGTTTGTACACTTGGTCCTGCAAGCAGTACCTACGATCAAATCAAAAAAATGGCGCTTGCCGGAATGAACGTTGCGCGCATCAACATGAGCCACGGCACTCACTCCGAGCATCAAGCAAAGATTGACACAGTAAAAAAGGTTAGACGTAGTCTTGGTATGCCCATCCCCATCATGATTGACACCAAGGGCCCCGAAGTGCGCATTTGCACTTTTGAAAATGGCTCGGTGGAAATTGTTGAAGGACAAAACTTCGACTTTGTTTGCGAAGACGTTGTTGGCGACAACACCAAGGTTGGCGTTACCTACAAAGATTTGTACAAAGATATTACCGTTGGCGGAAAACTGCTTTTGAACGACGGCTTGCTTGTTTTTTCCATCACATCCATCGAAGGCACCACCATCCACACCTATGCGGAAAACGGCGGAACACTTTCCGACCGCAAGGGTTTGTTTGCTCCTAACGTAAAACTGAACATGCCCTTCCTTTCCGAACAAGACAAAAAGGACTTGGAGTTTGGTATCAAAAACGGCGCGGAACTTTACGCTGCAAGTTTTGTTCAAGATGCTGATAGCGTAATTCAAATCAGAGAGTTCCTAAAAGCGCACGGCGCAAAGGAAAGTTGCATCATTGCCAAGATCGAAAGTCAAAGTGGCGTTACAAACTTGGACGAAATTATTGCCGTTAGTGATGGTATCATGGTTGCACGTGGCGACTTGGGCGTAGAAATGCCTTACGAAAAGTTGCCCGCACTTCAAAAAATGATTATCACACGCGCGCGCATGCAAGGTAAGTTTGTTATCACCGCGACGGAAATGTTGGAAAGCATGATCACAAAACTTCGCCCCACTCGTGCGGAAATTGTAGACGTTGCAAACGCTGTGTTTGACGGAAGTAGTTGCGTTATGCTAAGTGGCGAAAGCGCAGTTGGTATCAACCCTCCAAACACCATTGCTACAATGGTACGCATCTGCGAAGAGGCGGAAAACAACGTTGACTACAAAAATATGTACACAACAAGCCCATTCACTTTGATGGATGCAACAGATGCAATCAGCCACGCAACAGTATCCACATCCTTTGATATTGGTGCAAAGGCAATTGTCGTTTACACAGCAAGCGGTTCTAGTGCGCGCATGGTATCCAGATTTAGACCAAGCATGCCAATTGTTGCAATGACAACAACCGACCGCATTTACCATCAACTTTCCACAAGTTGGGGTGTTATCCCTGTGATTAGCCCAATTTTCGAAAACAGCGACGACATGCTAAAGCACGCCGAAGAAACTGTTTACCGCATGGGACTTGCAAAACCTGGCGACAACATCGTTATCACAGCCGGTCTTCCACTTGGCTCGGGTGTTTGCACAAACCTCATCAAGGTTTCCACTTTGGAAGAAGAACTTTAATAAATCACAAAGACGACCAGATTTGGTCGTCTTTTTTTGTTGCAAAGGGATGATTTGCTATATTTCGCATTGCTATACACAAAATAGGCACTAACAAAAAAACGGCAAAGATTGCATATTTGGAAAGTCAAACCTGTCAAAACTACGCATAATTGGGACATTTTGATATGCTTGCATAGCACAGGAATATGTAAAAACAGGACAAATTTGCAAATCCCGAAATGGTGGATTTAACAAAATTCGGCAAAATCGCGCGTTTTTCGAAGTTTTTTTGAAAATTTTCAAAAAGGTATGGACAAAACGGCTTTTGTGTGTTAATATGGACAAAACGGAGTTTGGAGATTACTTATGAACGACATTATGTACGCAGGCAAACATCTACGCACCTACAACGTGCAGGATCACTCCCACGACAATTGGGAGTTTATTTACTGCACAAGTGGACAAGGGGACTTTTGGTTTGATGACGAATCCACCTTGCACTACGCAAGCGGGGATTTGGTAATCATCCCACCACACTTGGACCACAAAAACGAAAGCGTGAAGGGGTTTACAAACATCCACATCCGAATTGACGATGCGACCTTGCCCTTCAAGCATGCGACAAGCATCACGGATGATAGCGACAAACACATCCTGCGCGCATTTGAAGATGCATTTTTCTACTTCAACAGTTCGTTAGACAAAAAGCAACTGCTTGTTTCCGCCCTTGGCAACTTGATTGTTAACTACGTGATTGCATTCCAAAGCAACAAGCCTTTGAGCAGAGTTGTGGAAACAATCAAAAGTAGCATTGTAAAAAACTTCCCCGATTGCAACTACCAATTGGACGAATACCTGAAAAGTTTGCCATTTAACTACGACTATCTCCGCAAGTTGTTCAAAAACGAAATGGGCATAACCCCACACGGCTACCTTACAAACATGCGCATGCAAACGGCGGAAAAACTGCTTAGTTCCCAAGACCAAGAGTACAACGTTTCCAAGGTGGCGCAAATGTGCGGATACGACGAGCCATTGTACTTTTCGAGAGTGTTCAAAAAGCAATTTGGTTGCTCCCCCATCAACTACGCTAAACGCAAAAAGACAAACTGAGTTGGCAATTTTTGTCAACTTTTTTGTGCAGTTTTTACCTTCTGCCTACATGCAAAAAACAAGTGCATCTACGCACAAGCATGTAAAAAACAAGTAACAAAATACGCAAAAAACGCAACACGTGTCGCAAAAAAATAGCATAATAAGCAAAAAGGTCGCAATAAAGTTTGCGACCTTTTTTGTTTGTGAGAATATTCAATTTTACTGCTTTTCGTGCTAAATCCACGTTGACATTAGATGGGAAATTGCTTGTTAATTGTATGATTTTAGTCAATATCCACTACTACCTACTATTTGCTTGCGCGGAGTACTTCGGTGTAGCAAAGAACAAATGGAGCAACACCTTTGGCATCGTTTTCCACAATGGGTTCGGATACGTAGTACTCAAACGTGCCATCGCGTCTGCGGTTGTTTTCTGGGCCGAGGCCGGCAACAAGACAAATGCCACCAAGGTTAAGTTGGCCGTCGTTACAACGCAAATAGGTGCTACAAACGCCGTCAAAAATGCTTTTGCCAAGCTCGGCATACTTTTGAGGGATAACGCCCAATCGCGCGCCCTTTAGCATTGCGTAGGCAACCATGCAACTACCGCTTGTTTCGGCGTAGTTACCTTCCCTTTCGGGGCAATCTACCACTTGGTAGAGCATGTTGTTTTGGGGGTTGACGTAGTTAGCGATACCGCTGATTGCATCGTTGAACACAGGAGCGATTTTCTCCGCAACGTCCGTGGGGACAATTTGCAAAATGTCCGCCATGGCAACGAGATACCAACCAATGGATCTAAGCCAAAAGTTGGGGGAAAGTCCCGTTTGCTTGTCGCACCAAAATGCCTGCTTGGAGCAATCCATACAATGGTAGTAGAGGCCTTTTTGTTGGTTGAACATCAACTTGTGCACGTTGGAAATTTGCATTACGACGTCGGAAAAGTCCTTGTCGGAGTTAGCGTGCCACAAAGCGGAAAACACTTGCGCCATGTACAGGCCGTCCAACCAAATTTGATTGGGGTAAATCAGTTTGTGCCAAAAGTTGCCGGTGTTGGTGCGAGGTTGCTCGTCCAGTTGGCTTTTGAGCAAATCAATTGCCTTTTGGTACTTGGCTTTGCCGGTTTTTTGGTACAACTCGAAAAGCACACGGCCTTCGTTGATATCATCCAGGTTGAATTTGTCCTTACTGTAACCGCGAAGTGTGCCATCCTCGAAGACGTAGTAGTCCACAAAACTTTCTACAAAGTCGAAATAACGTTGTTCGCCTGTGATTTTGTTGAGTTCCAGTAGCGCAGTTAGCATGCAACCATCGATGTAGTTCCAATGGGGTGCTTTGCCCTGCTTGATACTTTCGATGTTCCAAAGGGGCGCATCGGGGGTGGACTCGCTAATTAGGCGCTCCACATACTTTTCAATTTGACTGTACATTTACTCCTCCGTGAAGTCGGAAACGTTGTTTGTGATGATTTTTTCCCCTTCGACACCCTCCAAAGTTACGTTTTTGATAACAAGTTTGGTAACGTTGTCGAAGTACAAACCGCTTTTGCAAAGTTTGATGGCGTTGTTTTTCATTGCGGGCACACCACTTTTCGCATCGTCGGCAAAGGTAAATTGGATGTTGGATAGTTCGATACTCTTGATGGGTTGCTCGGGTAGACCATCGCAGTAGGTTGCGGAAACGTGACAGTTTTTGCAGACCATATCTTTGAAGCAAAACTCGCCCAAGTATGGTGTGCGATCGTCCACAGGCAGTTTTTCGCGCGTGGTGTTGTACTCGGAGTAGCGGTCGGGGTCGCAACAGTTGTACCACATGTTGATGACAATTGGTGTAAGCACGTTGTCCATCAAAATGTTTTCGAAGGTTACGCCATCAATTACGGCATCCTTACCGCGTCCGCGACGGGTTTTGATACGAAGTCCGCGGTCAGTTGCGTAGAAAATGCATCTGTTTACCGTCAAGTTTTTGACACCGCCGGCCATTTCGCTACCAAGGGTAACGGCACCGTGGCCAAATTGCATCAAGCAGTTGCGGATTGTGTGGTGGTTGGCTGGGGTTTTGTACTTTTGGCCGATGTACATTTTGCCCGATTTGATGGCAATGCAGTCGTCGCCAACGCTAAACTTGCAACCAATGATATCCACGTAGTCGCATGCCTCGGGGTCGATGGCATCGGTGTTGGGACTATCCTTTGGTGCATTGATTGTTAAATCCAAAAAGCGGATGTTGTTGGAGAAAAATGGATGGAACTGCCAAGCGCCGGAGTTTTGACCGGTGATACCGTGGATGGTAACGTTGGAGCAGTTGTTGAGAAATACCAATCTTGGACGGCCATTGGGTTGGTTTTTGACGTCAATCCACCAACCGATGTTGTGAGCGTTGCCTTCCAACGTGCCTTGGCCAACAATGTTGACATTACTTAGGTGTTCGCCAAAAATAAAGGCTTGGTGCATGTTTACAGGATTGCCCTCCCACGTGCCAAGTTGCACCATTTCGCCTGTGACCAAATCGGCAAGTTCGCCTGGGACAACTGGGTAACGGCTTTTGTCGGTGTGGGCGGTTAGTGTTGCGCCCTTTTGTAGCTCCAAAGTGACGTTACTTTTTAGGCACAATGGCGCTGTTACAAAGTTGCCTTGGGGCACCACAAGACGTCCGCCAACAGGCAAGCAGTTGATTGCCGTTTGAATTGCCATGGTGTTGTCCGTTACGCCATCGCCCACTGCGCCAAATTGCTCGATGGAAAGGCAAGCGGTTTCCGCTTGGGTGGTGATTTGCAAGGAAACGTCCTTACCTTTGATTGCAAGATTGTAGGTTGTGTTGGGTGCAAGGTCAAACAGCGAAAATACGTTTGTGTTGAATGTGCCTTGCTCTTTGCCGTCCAACAAAACGGTGTAGTCGCCTTCGGCATAGTAGGGAAGGTTGTTTTGCCACTCCAAACAAGCGGATGTGGAACTTGTAAAAATACATTTGATCATGGTTTTGCCCTTGAAATTTGTTTGTTGATAGCCAATTTGGTTGGCTAGTTTGCCAAAGTTGGTTGCAAAATTCGTGTGGATGCAAGCAAATGCTAGTTGCTTTTGTTTGCATCGCGGTTGTTTTTGAATGCTATTGTTCGCTGGTTGTGTCGGTAGGTTTGGGTTGGTTTTTCGCTTTGGCATCACGGATGATTTTGCCCATCAAGTTTCGGCATCCAATAAAAATTAGGTCGTACACAAGGTACAGCAAGCCGTACAAAAATGGCTCAACAGCAACGGCAACTTTGTCCGAATCGGGGCCGTTGATGGCGATGTTGATTCCGTTGTATGTGTAAGCAACCAACAAAACAAGCACGATGGCATAGCCCAAGTTGGCAAACAACGTCCACAGCTTTTTTTGAGGGAACATCATCCACTTGTTGTATTCCTTGGGGGATTTTTCGATAAAGCGGAAGATGTTGTTGAGGAGCAAATCGGTGACAGCACCGCTTGCGAGTGCCAAAACGAGGATAATATCCCATCCGCCGATAACATTGCCTAGTCCCCACAAAAAGAAGAAACACATTGCACCGTTGAACCAAAACTTCAAAAACAATGCCTTGATCCAAGATGGAATTTTGTCTAGACCTTTGGAGGTGTACTTTTTGACTTCCTCAGCGCCCACTTCCGGCACGTTGCTTTCGTCTGCTGTGACGAGTTTTTCCACAACGTCCGTTTTGAGGTCGGAGCGCTCTGCCGTGGTTGGTGTGCGTGTGTATTGGGGATTTTTGTTGTCGAATTTCTTTTTTGCCATAGTAGTTCCTTTGAAATGGATTGCTAAGATTATTGTAGCACAAATGTTGTGGATATTCAACAAAATTGACATTTTTGTGCGTCAATTTAACGAAAATGTGCACCGCGTTACTAGTGTTTGCGCAATGTGTTTGCATCCAATTTCGTTTGAGTGGCAGAACTGAGCCAGATTGCCCACACAAAAAAGGTATTTTACACGAAAAAACGCACCACGTGGTCGTTTTTTTGCATGCTGCAACAAAATTTGAGATATAAACAAAGGCAACAGACGGCAAATGTCGTCTGTTGCCCATAGTAGACAAAAGTGTTTTTACTCGTCGGCAAGTTCCACTTGAGCGGATGTATCTGTGTACTCCAACTCGATGGATGTGTTGATCTTTTTGAGAAGCTTGCCATACACAGGGATGGTCGCAAGCAAGACAGCAGTTATTGACAACAAAATTACGTGAGTCAACAACATATCCTTCGCTTTTAGCATAGATGGGCCGGATGCGCCTTGCAAGTAGGATGGATCGATAATCAATGCGTTGATCAATTTTTGACGATAAATCAAATCGCTTGTGATGATGCCTGCAATCATGATGAATGTCAACACAATCATAAACACATTGGGTTTCGCTCTGCGTGGGTATGCATTGAGCATGGGCACCAACACCAAAATAGAGAGCAATGTTGAGATAAATCCAAGCAAACCCATGTGATTCATTTTGTTTGAATTGGAGATGTAACGCAGGTTAAACAAGTATACGCATGCGCAAACGACCAACATTACAAGTGGAATAATGGATGGTTGACATTTGATTTTTACCAATGTTTTTCTAGCAAATTCCTTGGTAGCTGCAAAATCTGTTAATACAGCAGCGGAAACAGCCGTTGCCAAGCAAACAATCTTGTGAATGTCGGTGTACTTAGTTACAAAGCCAATCGCCTTTAGTGCATTTATGCTCAATTTGTTTTTGATATTACCAAGTGCAGTTGCAACGCTACTTGAAAGCAACATGTCCATCATGAAAGCTACAACAGCAAAAATAACTGTGATGTATCCGCTAGCTTGACGAACTTTTTTGTTGTCGGAACAAAGAAACAATGCAGAAACAATAGCAAGAATACAAAAAACAAAACCAAATGTGGAACAAAGCCCACCATTAACAACAAGCGCGTAGTGGTCAATTGCTCCTACTTCCGCATTTACAATGTCAGCATATGGTTTGTTGATCAAAGTTACGCAAAAAGTCGCAATTGACAAAGCGAATGGAACAACGATCCAAGGGGATCTCTTTACACCACTAAAAATACTTACAAATAAGTTTTTTATGGCGGTACCTAATTTTACAAAAAATTTCTTCATTGCAATGTCCTCTTTATCTTATTGCATTGGTTGTTTGTTTGTCAAAGAAGTGAACGTGAACAAACTTTACATTAACCTTGTCGCCTGGCTTGTAGTTGCACCAATCGCGAATTTTTGCGACGGAGTGCTTTTTGCCGATGTGGCCGTGAACAAGTGTGTTTTGACCAAGGTTTTCGTTGTTGGAAACATTCAAAAGAATGTCGCCACCAACATCGATGTGTTCGGGACGCACGCCCAAAACGATTTGGCTACCAACATAGTTGGAAAGCAAGCTCTTTTCGTGGTCGTTAAGTTGATACTCGAAACCATCACCAACAAGCTTGTCTTCCAAAACGTCTACGTCAAACAAGTTCATTGGTGGCAAACCAATAAAGCTTGCTACAAACAAGTTTGCTGGAGTGTCGTAAAGTTCCAATGGGGTGCCGATTTGTTGAACGTAGCCCATGCTCATGCAAACGATACGGTCGGCCAATGTTAACGCTTCTGTTTGGTCGTGAGTAACGTAGAGCATTGTTGCGCCAAGACGCTTGTGGAGGAGCATGATTTCGCGACGCATGCTACCGCGGAGCTTTGCATCCAAGTTAGAAAGTGGTTCGTCAAACAAAAATACCTTTGGTTGGCGCACGATTGCACGTCCCATTGCAACACGTTGGCGTTGTCCGCCGGAAAGTTGCTTTGGCTTTTTGTTGAGTTGGTCTGTAAGCCCCAAGATTTCTGCAGCAGCCATAACCTTTTGGTGGATGACATTTTTGTTTTCCTTGCGGAGCATCAACGAAAATGCCATGTTTTCGTAAACGGTCATGTGGCCATACAAAGCATAGTTTTGGAAAACCATCGCAATGTCGCGGTCCTTGGGCGGCATGTTTGTAACGTCTTTACCGTCGATGATAAGTTTGCCTTTGGTGATGTCCTCTAGTCCGGCAACCATACGCAAAGTTGTGCTTTTGCCACAGCCGGATGGACCTACCAAAACGATAAACTCGCCATCGTTTACGTCAAGATTGAAATCGAAAACAGCTTGAACCTTGTTATCGTAGATTTTGTCCAAGTGTTGTAAGCTAAGTTTTGCCATTTGGTGCCTCCCTACGCTTGTTCAGTCAACTTTTTGTATTTTTGCAAACTCAAACTGTTTACAATAGAGATGACTGAACCTATTACAAGCAATCCGCACGAACAAGCCAAATAGATGATCATACGCAAGTGAGCACCACTGATTTGCTCTTGCGTGTATTGTGATGACGTGATTTGCTCCGTCATAGGCGGAATGATGAACATTCGAACAATTTGCAAAAGACCAATTGCAATAATCGCAACAGAAAACTTCCACTTGTAGTTTTTGAGATTTTCTGCACACAAAAATACAGCTAGCAAAAACAGCAAATTGTAGATTACTGATGCCCCAATGATAGGTTGATAAAATGCGCCATCATTGAGTTTGTATACACATACAAAATAAAACACATCAAAAACTAGACCGAGCATAACAAGTAGATAAGGGAAACTATCCCCTTTGTACTTTTTGCGATCTAAAACAACGTTGTAGTTGGGATGATTTGTGTTACTCATTTGTGCCAACCCCCTTGTTCATAGCTAAAAGTCTGTTTTCGCGTTTTATCAGTAGAATTTTCCAAATAAAATTTGCAACAAGCAAAACCAATGCTATCATCATAACAGCAAAGGCAATGTAGATTGCGTCAAACCAAAAGGTTGAATCGGTGTAGGTCAAACCATAGGTTTCGCCCCAATAAGCGGCCGCATCCCAGTCTACACCATCGACATATTGTGCACGGAAAGCCATGCATGTAGGGATGTGCTTGATAAAGAAGTAAAGATTGTAGACAACCACTGCGCCAGCAGATACAAAATTGGAAATGTAGTACTTGCGACGTGTGTTTGTCATGGTGATAAACAATGTTACCGAAATGATGATGGATACAATTGCACCATTTACAAATTCGGCATTGAAAGGTTGAATATCGAAGTAGATGTTTGCTCCTTCTACAAGTGGAGTTTTGCCTTCGGCGGATAGGTAATACAAAAAGCTTTGCAAATCGGTACAAATACCTAGGCCATAGACAAATGCCACAACGGATGCTATCAAGCAAACCAAGCAAACAATTTTTTGAAATTTCATTTGAGCTTTCATAATTCGCTACCTTGTAGAAAAGTTACTTTTCCACCCCCGCACACGAGGTGCAGGGGCGGGTAAAGTATTTAGTTAGAACTTTGTTTTGTAATTGCGTTCTTCAATTATTGCGTTTTACAATACGCCATTGAGTGTGATAAACACTTATTTAGAAAGATTGTTGTAGTACTCGAGAGCTTTTTGCCAAGCTTGGTTGAGAATCAATTCGTATGTTTCGCCACCCATACCTGTTTCCTTGTTTGAAACAAGTTCTGCAAATTTTGCTGCTGTTTCTGGAAGGTTGTCACCAAGAGGTGCTACTTTAGCGGAAGATGTTGCGCCACCCAAACCATTTGTGATGATGTCGATGTAGCAACCGTATTCCTTGTTGGACTTACTGAAGTTGTCGGACAATGCAGCAAGACCGCTGATGATGTCGTCTTCTTGAGCAGTTGTTGGAAGAGTTGTTGGAACTTGTGTGTAGAACATATTTTCGTTGAGTTCTGGACCGATGTGTTTGATAACGCCCTTAGCGATACCTTGACCAACAATCAAAGAACCTTCACGACCGTGTTCGGATGTGCATTGATATTCGAAACCTTGGTCTTTTACAAAGCCGATACCAAGTGTTGTACCCAAGTACTTACGTGCATAGTTTGTGAAGTTACCTTTACCAAGACGAGCAAAGTCTGCAAGGTTTTGTTCGCTCATCTTTGGAATTTGTTCGCCTTTGTATTCGGTTGTGCCATCGATGAAGGAATCAGGACCGTAAGTCATAAGAACGGAACCTTCCTTGCTCCATGGATAGTCAACAAGTGCAAGTGCTGCAGCGAGTTTGTCTGGGTCGGAAACGATATCAGCATTGATGCACCAACCTTGAGTCTTAACACCACGCCAAGATTCAACGAAACGCATCCATTTGCCACCTGGTGTGCCATCTTGCCACAAAGCTACAGGGTTCATGATAGCTGTGAAGTTGAAATCTTCTGGTTGAAGATCGCCACGGTCGTAGTCGTTGTACAATGTTTGTGTTTGGCAGTAGTCAAAGCACATGAAACCAAGGTTCTTTTGATACATATCCTTGTAGATTGTGCCAGAATATGTATGGAAGTCTTGCATGATCAAACCTTCGTTGTAGATTGTGTTCATCTTGTCGAGTGCATCATAGAATTCTTCGTCTTGACGAGCATCTTGAAGTTTACCTTCGGAATCGAAGTAGAGGTAGTCTTGGTTGGAAGATACACCACGGATACCAAACATGTTAGCCATGGAGAGAAGGTTGGATTCGCGGTCAAGTCTTGTTTCACGTGGGAAGATACCGTAGATTGTGCCTGTTCCGTTGAGAGCGTAGGAGTTTGTCATTACGCAACGAAGGAGAGCAACAAGTTCGTCAGCATCCCAAGCTGCATTGTAACCACAGAACAAATCGGAACGTTTTTCACCGTAGAAACCACCGTAAGCTTTGTCGATGTAATCGCGGAGAGCTGCTACAAGAGCAACGCCGTCTTTTGTTGCAAGATCGTTTTGTGTTTCGATGATGTTACCAGCTGCATCGTAATCCTTTGTGATTTCGATAACATTTTTACCATCAGCGGACAAACCATCAACAACAACCTTACCGGATGTTGGCATGTATGGAGCGTATTCGATGTTGGACAATGTTGTAGCTTGTTCGTTTGCGAATGCTGTTTTGCCGTCAAGGAGTTTTTCAACCCAGTCTTTTCTCATCAAGAAGTAACGTTCAATATCGTTGTAACCATCGAAGTATGGAGCGTAGTAAACAGCGCCTGTTTCTGTATCGGAAATAACGGAAAGTTGAACAAGTGGGTTAGCATCCAAGAATGCTTTGAGGTTAGGAAGTTTATCCCAGTATTCAGCAAGGTTCAAAATTTCGCCTACTTTACCATCTTCAACGATTTGGCTAGCATTACCAAGAAGAACGTCAACGCCTTCGAAACCAGCTGTTTGCCAAGCTTTGTAAGTGTTGCTTACGTTACCGTCTTTTGTGTAAACGTTGTTGAAAGTAACCTTGAGTCTTTTTTCAAGTTCTGCCCAAACTGGTTTAAGGTCGCCTGTTCTGTAAACTTTGCCATCGGCAAGCTTGATACCCTTGGATCCGTCTGGTTGATCTTCCATCAAACCATCAACGAATGTGATAGAGTTTTCAAGTTTATCGTGAGCGATAGAAACTTTGAGTTCAGTACCCTCGGTGTAGCCAAGTTCTTGGCAAGTGCATTTAGCCAAACAAGCAGTTTCGGTGCAAGTAGCATCCGTACAACCACCACATTCTGGACATACACTTTCACAAATGTGTTGATCACATGCTGTCAAAACAACAGCAGTCACCATCATAATCGCCAAAACCAAGGCAAGCATGATTTTTGTCTTTTTCATAGTTTTCCTCCTATAAAGAATTGGATTATTTTGTTAGCCGTTAGTCTGCCTAACGGTTGTAACCGAAAGAAAGTTTGTTATTCCTTTACACCACCCATGTTCACGCCTTTTGCAAAGTACTTTTGGATGAATGGGTAAATAATAAGGATTGGGATGATTGCGCAAATAATCATTGCGTAGATAAACGAGTTGACGGAAAATTCACCATAGCCATCGGGTATAATAAATTTTTCGTCCGTACCACCAAGCAAGTAAGCGTTGATGTTGGAACGAAGGTAAACTTGCAGTGGCCATTCGGGTTGGTCGGTAAATTGTTGTGCCCAGTAGTAACCATTCCAACGGGAAATAGCAAAGAACAATGCTACTGTTGCAATTGTGGATTGGCTCATTGGGATGTACACCTTGGTCAAAATTTGCAATTCTGTTGCGCCGTCCACGATGCTTGCTTCTTCAATTTCCGAAGGAACACCCTCGAATGCGTTACGAAGAAGAATTACGTTCATCGCTGCCATACCCATGGCGATAACGATGAGCCACTTGTTATCCAAATCGCCACCAGCAAGGGCATTGAATACGTTTTCGGTATTTTTGTAGTTGATCCATTGAGGCACCATACCTGCAGAGAACCACATTGTAAATACCAAGAAGAAGTTGAAACCTCTACGGAACAACAAACGCTTTTTAGAAAGAGCATAGCCACCCAAAATTGCAACACCTAGTGCCCAAAGTGTACCAAAGAACGTTACAAACAAAGTGTTGGAGTAGCTCGTCCAAAAGATGTTATCGTTGAATACGTATCTAAAAGCTTCAAATTGGATATCTTTTGGTAACAAAATGACTTCGTTGGCATCAACGACTGTTTCACCACTGATTGCAGACGAAAATGCATATACAAGTGGATACAAGCACGCAAGAGCAAAAATTGTCAAAAATACATAGGAAAGAACTTTGAAAATAAGTTCGGATATTTCTAATCTTCGTTTCATAATTTCCTCCTAATAAAGCGAAACATCGCTGACTTTTCGTGCGATTGTATTTGCACCGATAACCAAGATCATACCAGTTAGGTTGTTGAGCATTTCCGCAGCGGATGCCATTGCTTGAGCAATGATACCACCACTATTACCAGCGCCAGCAATGCCACCCCAACGCATAGCAAGTGTACTAACAACGTCGGCAGTTTCCCAAGTGGATGTATTGTAAAGCAAGTAAACTTTTTCGTAGCCAACGCTCAAAAGAGAACCAATACGGTTGATGAGCATGATAACCAATGTGGACAATATACTTGGCAAGACTACGTGTTTCATTTGAGCCATTTTGCCTGCGCCATCGATTTGCGCAGCCTCGTAGCTGGTTGGTGGGATTGCAATGATAGCTGCAAAGTAAACAATACTGTCGTAGCCAGCTCCCTCCCAAATACCTGTAATTTGGTAGATTGCACGGAAGTATTGAGGATCGTTGAGCAATCCTTTGTTTGCCGCTTCTTCGGAAACAAGTCCTGTCCACTCCAAAAATTGAGAAACAATACCAGGCTCTCTACCTACACCGGATGACAGCAACATGATTGTCAACGTTGTCATAACAACGGTGGACATGAACTTTGGAAGATATGTCAAAACTTGAATTCCGCTACGGTAGATGTTGGATTTGATTTCGTTGAAGAACAATGCTACAATAATAGGCATTGGGAAACCAAAGCAAAGGCCATAGAAGCTGAGCAAGAAAGTGTTGCGGAACGCACGCCAAAACATCGTGGAGCGAGATGGATCCGCAAACAAAATACGTGCAAACCAAGCAAATCCTGAGTAGTTTTGCTCAGCTACAGGTAAGTTGTTTACTGGGTACTTGAATGCGCCCAACAACTCGTACATTGGCAGGTAGCGCCAACAGAAAAATACGAATAGCAATGGAACAAGCATCAAGTAAAGTCGCCAATCCTTCAAGATGGTCTTTACGGTGTTTTTCCAATGGTTCTTTTCTACATCATCGCGCACGGCCTGCTCGGGGTCCATGGAGTAGGTTTGCGTTTGTTCGTCGTAGATGATGTATTCGTCCAATACTTGTTTCTTCACGAGGAATTCCTCCTATATGTTTACTGATTGGTTTCTTGGTAAAGTTTATTTGGCATTTGCGCAAGTTTTGCACAAAATCTTTGGTTATTGTGGGTCTTTTTTTGCTGCTTCCGCCTTGCGCTCGGCATCCACACGCAAAAGGTAGTGTTTTTGATCTTCGAACATGCCGTTTTGCTTGCGACATACAAGTACAACAACAATTGCAAACACTACGGAAAGCACGTCGTAGAGTGTGTACTGGATGACTTCCTTTTGCAACTCGAAGGCCAACGAAATGAGCAATCTGCCCACGGAAATGCATGCAAAACATACAAATACGTACAAAATTGACCAGCCAACGCTATCGCGGATTTTTTGCTTGCCCATCTTGTGCATGAACAATGCAAACAATCCAAACAGGTTGCCACCGCACACAATCACGTACATTGGCAAAGTTGCTTTTAGCGCCACGCAGTAGGCAACGCCACTTAGAAATGCTATAATTCCGGCAGGTGCACCCCAGCGCATAAGCACCAAAACAAACATGACGTACACAATTGTTACCGAGTACATCTGGTCAGGAAACCACGTTGTTGCGCCCAACGTTACAAGTGCCTCGAACACCACGGTTAGAAATGCAAATATGGTAAGATCGGCGGAGCGATATTGCTTGAAAGTTAGGTTGGGTGTTGACATGTTTTGCGAGTGTTCCTTGGGTTGGTATGTTTGTTTGACGGTGGAAAGTTTGTCCGCTTGCCATTTCAACAAATTGACAATTTGTCCACAATTTTGAGCATCATTTGGAATAAAACCTTTTAGAGGGCGTTTCGTCAACCGAGTTGTCCACTGCGATGTTTTGATGATGCTAAAACTACTAAAGGGCATAATTTGCCTATTTATAGACACTTTAATTTTACATTATCTTGCCATGCAAAATCAATACCAAAAATGGATGATTTTTGAGAAATTTTTGACACTTTTATGTCCGTTTTGTGTATATCCATTTGGCGTAATATAACAAGTGGTAAACACTATACCTTTTTGTGCATATTTTTGTAACTTTTTTGCAAAACATCTTTCAAATTCCGCTGTGGTGTAGTATAATAAAAAGGTAGTGGCAAAATACGTCACAACACAAAGGTGGTAAAACAAATGCAATACTGCGCAAATCCCCAAACAAACTTGCAACAACTGCTAGACAATGTGGAAGTTGGCGCAACAATATTGTTGGAAAGGGGAATATATCGACAAAAACTGGAAATAAACAAACCCGTTACCATTGTTGGTAAAGGTGATGAAACACAAATTGTGTGGGATGACTACGCAAAGAAAATTGGCGACGACGGTTTGGAACTAGTAACGTTTAGGACCTACACCGTTGCTGTGTGCGCCGATAACGTAACACTAAAGGACATTGCCATTGTCAACGACAAAGGGGACAGCCCAACTTTCGGTCAAGAAGTGGCGCTAACCGTGTACGGAGATAACTTTGTTGCGGAAAATTGCACGCTAGTTTCCGAACAGGACACTTTGTTTTGTGGCCCACTACCCGACGACTTGATTGAAAGATACGATGGTTTTTTGAAAAACAAACTGCGCCAAAAGAAACCTTGCAAGCAAATTTTTAGCAACTGCACCTTGAAAGGCACGGTGGACTTCATTTTTGGTTGTGGTGACACCTTGTTTGAAAACTGCAACATCGTCTACCGCAACGACAGCAGAAAAAGCGGTTTTGTGGTAGCACCAGCGCATGCACAAGAGCAAGCAATTGGCTTTGTTTTCCACAACTGCGACTTTGCCTGCGAAAATGACGTTGGCAACGAAAGCATCTACCTTGCACGACCATGGCGCGACTACGGCAAGGCAACCTTTGTAAATTGTCGTTACGGCAAGCACATCACACCCCTTGGCTTTGACAAATGGAACGACACCAATCGTGACAAAACTGCTCGATTTGCCGAATACGGCAACACACAAACTGGCCGAGTTGCTTGGAGCAAAATTGCCACCAAGCAAGAGGTGGAAACATTGCTTGGCTACTTTGGCCGACAACTTGACGAGTAAGGCAAAACTACTACTAACACACGACAAGTACACCACTTTTTAACTAAAAACTAGATACCTATCGCAAAAGAAAAAAGACAATGCTCCGTTGCATTGTCTTTTTTTACTTACAAGGTATTTACCTTTGTCTTGTTAGATGTTTTGCATTGCGTGTTGCCAAAAGATTATCCTTTGCAACGTCACGCAAACGTTTTTGCAAAATTACTTCTTGAAGTAGTTCATTGCGTTGTTGTAGCAAATGTCTTGAACGATTTGGCCAACAAACTCAATTTCGCAGGGGTATTCGCCCTCCTCGATGATATTGCCAAGCATGTTGCAAAGGATACGTCTAAAGTACTCGTGGCGAGTGTAAGAAAGGAAACTACGGCTGTCTGTTAGCATGCCAACAAACTTGGAAAGAAGTCCCACTTGGGAAAGTGCCATAAGTTGACGTTCCATGCCGTCCTTTTGGTCGTTGAACCACCAAGCGGAACCAAATTGAATTTTGCCAACGATGCCACCTTGTTGGAAGCAGTTCATGATGGTTGCAAGAACTTCGTTATCGCGTGGGTTCAAGCAGTACAAAATTGTTTTGGGAAGTTGGTCGGTGATATCCAAACCGTTGAGAAGACAAGAAAGTTTTTTTGCAAATGGTTGGTCTTCGATGGAGTCGAAACCTGTGTCTGGACCAAGGAGGGACATGTATCTGGAAGAGTTGTTGCGGAGTGCGCCGATGTGGTATTGTTGTACCCATCCCAAACGGTGGTACTCACGGCCCAAGTGCAACAAAACGTAGCCCTTGTATTGCTCTACTTGATGAGCGGTCAACTGTTTGCCGGAAAGTGCCAACTTTACAATTTCGTCCACTTGTTCCTTGGTGGCAGGAGCGTACATAACAACGTCCAAAGCATGGTCGGAGCACAAACAACCAACACTATCGAAAAACTCGATGCGGTTTGTAAGCGCTTGGCAAAGGGAGTCGATACCATCAATTTGGATGCCGGAAACTTCGCTTAACTTTGCAATGTATGGCACAAAGGTGGCAAGTTCGATGTTGATTGCCTTGTCAGGACGGAAAGCAGGCTTAACTTCTACATCGAAGGACTTGTCCTCAGCAAGAAGTTGATGCCAATGTAGGTCGTCAATTGGATCGTCCGTTGTGAACAAACGAGTAACGTTGCCCTTTTTGATGAGGGCGCGCGCTGTCAAGGTTTGCAATTTTTCGTTGCAAAGGTCGTAGATTTCGCGTGCGGTTTTTGGGGAAAGCACCAAGTCGATATCGAAAAAGCGCTTTAGTTCCAAGTGGGTCCAATGGTAAAGTGGGTTACCGATGGCATAGGGCATAACTTCCGCATACTTACTAAACTTTTCCCAATCGGACTTGTCGCCTGTGATGTAACTTTCGTCCACACCAAGTTCGCGCATCAAACGCCACTTGTAGTGGTCGCCACCAAGCCAAGCTTCGGTGATGGAGCGGAACTTTTTGTCCTCGTAGATTTCTTGAATGGGAAGGTGACAGTGGAAGTCGAAAATTGGCATCTTTTGCGCGTAGTCGTAGTACAAAGTTTGCGCTGTGGAAGTTTTCAAAACAAATTCTTTACCCAAAAATTCTTTCATAGTTAACCTCGTTTATTGTTGTGATTTTTGTTTGGTTGTTATGTTGCAATGCGCCGATTGCAAAGTTACGTTTATTGTACCGCTTTGCGGTGGAAAAGTCAATGGTGATTATGATGTAGTTGCAAGTGCTGTGAATAACGACGATTTAGGGAAACCAAGCCCTCTCACCTGCTTACGCAGGAGCTCTCCCAAAGGGCGAGCCTTTGTTAGTAGTTGCAAAACTCTCCAAAAAAGATAAGTTTGCGCCGAACCTACAGCGTAACACCGGTCTTGAACAATGCAATCTCTCGGCTGTCGGTTAGTTCGTTTTTGGTTTGCTTGCCGTTGGCAACTTGTTGGATGAATGAAACAAGTTCCTCTAGTTTTTGCTCGAAACTGTCCCCCGTTACAATTGTTCCGGCATCAAAGTCGATCCAATTGGACTTGTGGCTGGCAAGTTGGCTGTTGGTGGAAATTTTGACGGTGGGAACAAATCCGCCAAATGGAGTGCCACGGCCAGTTGTGAACAACACAAGGTGGCATCCTGCGCAACCAAGATTGGTTACTGCTACCATATCGTTGCCGGGGCCGTTCAAGAGATTTAGCCCTGCGTGCTCGATGCGCTCGCCATCCAACGCTACGCCACAAACAAAGGAGGTGCCACTTTTTTGAGTGCAACCAAGGGACTTGTCCTCCAAGGTGGTGATACCGCCCGCTTTGTTGCCGGGGGATGGGTTTTCGTAGCAGGGTTGGTTGTTATCTTGGTAGTATTGCTTGAAGTTGTTGATGAGTTTGACGGTCTTTTCGAAGGTGGCTTGGTCTACGCACCTGTCCATAAGCAGTTGCTCGGCGCCAAACATCTCGGGAACTTCCGTCAACACCGTTGTGCCACCAACGGACACGATGTAGTCGGAAAACATGCCAACAAGTGGGTTTGCCGTGATACCGGAAAGGCCATCGGAGCCACCGCATTTTAGGCCGACACGCAAGCAGGAAATATCTCTTGGCTCGCGCTTGTCACTTTGCGCGTTTTGGTACAATTCTTCCAAAAGTGCCACACCACTTGCAATTTCGTCCTCCACTTCTTGCGCTATCAAAAAGCGGACGCGGTTTTTGTCGTAGTTGCCCAAGGTTGCAACAAACTCGTCCAAGCGGTTGTTTTCGCAACCTAAGCCAAGCAAAAGCACACCACCACAGTTGGGATGTGTTGCCATTTGTTGCAAAAGTGTGCGGGTGCGAACGTGGTCTGCGCCCATTTGAGAACATCCATAGGGGTGGGTGAAAGTGTGCACGCCATCCACGTTTTGCAGTACGGGGTGCAATTTTTCAAACTGTTTGACGATGGCACGCGCTTGGGAATTGACACAACCAACAAGGGGGATTACCCAAAGTTCGTTGCGGATACCAACGTTGCCATCATATCTTGGATACACGTTGACGGTAACTGCTTTGCCACTAGCCAAACTTTTGCCACTTGGTGTGTAGCAATAGGTCAACTGACCACTCAAATTTGTGGCCATGTTGTGGGTGTGGACGTGTTCGCCACAGGCAATGTTTTGCTTGGCACATCCAATGGGCGCGCCATACTTGATGACGTTTTGTCCCTTGGAAATATCCGCCAAGGCAAACTTGTGGCCTTTGGCAATGTCCTCTTTTAGTGTTACGCCAAGGTAGCTATTACCCTTTGCCAAATCGCAAAGGGCAACGGCAACGTTATCTTGGTTGTTGATTTTGATGTATTCTACCATAGAAACCTCCCGAGTGGGATTGTGTTATTTGATGAGTTTGTTCATTGCATTGCGCATGCCGTTTGCTTGGATGTCCGCAAGAAAACCTGCAACAAGTTCAACGTTTTGTTCGGTAGCAAGGTCTTGCTCCCAAAGGGCAACGTTACCAAGTGCTCTGCGCGCAATAACGTGCATATCGTCGTTTTGCCACAACTCTGCCCAAAAGTCCAAGTATTGTTGATCGTCCTTGATGGCAATTTTTTCCTTGCCACGAACACCCTTTTGGAATGTTACCAATGCGGAAAATGCGAACAAAATTTTGGTTGGAACTGTGCCAAACTTTGCAAGGTAGTCGTTGTAACTGGGCAAAAGACGTGTTTTGAATTTGGTTGTGGAGTTGAGTGCGATACTCATCAATTCGTGACGAACAAATGGATTTTGGAATCGCTCCAAAACGCTGTTTGCAAAGGCGGTCATTTCCTCTTCCGGCAAGGCGATTGTTGGTTTGATTTCCTCAAAAATAAGTTGCTTGATAAATGTACAAATTTCCTTGTCGTTCAATGCCTCACCAACGGTATCGATACCGCAAAGGTAGGCAACGGGCACCATTGCCGTGTGAGCGCCGTTCAAAATTTTTACCTTGCGTTGCTTGTAAGGTGTGATGTCATCTGCAAAGATAACGTTCAAGCCGGATTTGTCGGCAGGCAGTTTGCTTTGGATGAACTCGTCCTTTTTGAGTACCCAAAGGTGGAAAACTTCCCCTTTGACAACGTTGTTATCCACAAAGCCCGTTTGTTGCCAAATTTGTTCAACGGTGTCGCGTGGGTAACCAGGGACAATGCGGTCTACAAGCGTGTCGGTAAAGTGGTTGGCGTTGTTAAGCCAATTGATAAACGCCCCGTCCATTTTGCGGATTTCCGCAAGTTGGTTCAACGCCTTTTTGAGTGCTTGACCGTTGTAGTCAATCAGTTCGCAAGGGATGATTGCAAGACCTTTGGACATATCCCCACCAAAGTGGTTGTAGCGTTCTTCCAAAAAGGCCAAAAGTTTGCCAGGGAAGGATGTTGGGCAATGGGTAAAATCTACGTCGTTGGCATCCAAAACGATGCCTGCTTCGGTGGTGTTGGAAACAACGACTTCCAAGTCTTCGCTGTGAGCGTAACTAAGGTACTTTTGGTAATCTTCGTAAGGGTTGACAAAGTCGTTCAAAACATCAATAATTTGACGAGATTGCACCACTTGGCCCTTGTCGATACCCTCCAAACAAAGGGTGTACAAGCCATCTTGCTTGGCAAGGTCCAAAACTCTGCCCATTGGCACAGGTTGAACAACAACCACGCCACCACTAAAGATGTTTTTATCGTTTAGGTCTTGCACGATCCAATCCACAAAGGCGCGCAAAAAGTTGCCTTCGCCAAATTGCATAATTTTGGTTGGTCGGTTGGGTTTGTTGTAGTTGGTTGCGTTGAGTTGTTTTGTCATACAAAAACTCCTTATACTTGTTTATTTTGATGTATCCAACGCAACGACTTGCAAAAAAATGCCGTTGCGTGGTTGTTTTTTAGTTATTTTTTGGCATTTGCAAGGGCTAGAGCAAAATGCTAGATTTTGTCCTTGACGGCGTTGTGTTTTACGCGGGACATGCACCAAATTGCAATGCCCACAGACATCAGTCCAATGCCCAAATTGGAAACAAACATTGCAATGCCAAGACTTTCCGCACCCAAAGATGGGAAGCAGTTTATCATGATGAGCATTGCAGGAATGCGGAACACAAACAATCGCGAAAGGTTGCACACCATGGATAGTTTTGTGTAGCCAAGTCCGTACACAAGTCCGTTTGTTGCGGCATTTACGCCAAGGGCGACAATTCCAAGACCTTCGTAGCGGAAAATCTTTTCGATAAGCGCCGCTTTTGTGGGGTTGTCGTCGGCAAAAAACATTGCAATTTGCTCGCAAAATGTGTACAAAAGGGTAACGCCCACGGCGGAAATAACTGCATTGATGGCAATCGCGCACCAAAATGCTTGCACCGTACGCTTGACTTGCTTTGCGCCAAGGTTTTGGCTGACAACGGAACTGGAGCCATCCTCCAAGGAGTTGGTAACACCAGTTACGCTACCGGAAATGTGGTTGGATACACCCAGCGCACCGGGGGCATCGTCGCCGTAGTTCATTGCCAAGGAATTAACAATTACCTTGCCCATGCTAAACACAAACCTTCCAAGGAAAATTGGGAAGGACAGTTTGACAAGGGGTTTGAGAAATGGTTGCTTAAAGTCGATGTTTTTGGGCGAGTAGCGGAAGATGTAGTTGCGTCTGCACAACATCACAATTGCATAGATTGTTACCGTCAAGTTTGCGCACAACGTTGCAACGGCAACCATAACGGTGGAGCCGTGCCAAATTTTGACAAAAACAAGCGTTAGCACCACTTTGAGCGCCATCACAAACAGGTTGACAACCAAAATGTTTGTAGTTGCACCGCGCGACTTTTCCAGTCCCAAAAATACCGAGTTGAAAAGTGCCACGCCAATGGTAAAAATTTGCACCCTAAAGTAGCCGATACCAAGGTCAATCATGCCTTCCGTCAAGTTTGCCAAACGCAAAATAGGTTTGGAAAGGGGCAACAGCAACAAAACCAAGGTCAAGGCAATGCCTACCGCAATTGTCAAAAGGGTGTTGGCGGATTTTTGCGCCGAGTCTATCTCGTTGCGCCCAATTAGCCGTGCAACAAGGATAGATCCGCCCGTTGCAAGTCCTGCTCCCAACGAGGAAAACAGGTTTTTGATTTGGTCGATCATCACGACGGAACTAAGCGCATTGTTGTCGTGCTTGGCAACAACGATTGTATCAATTATGCCCGCCATGTAGTTGAAAAGAGCAAGCATCATTAGCGGTAGTGAAATTTGTAGAACCACCGCAAAAATGTTGCCATTCAAAATGAACTCTCGACGTTTGTTGTCCTTTGCTAAATTTGTCAAAATAGTTTACCATTGTTAAATGCACCCTTGCTTGTTCAAGGATGCATTGTTGAAATGTTATTTTTTGGTTGGGATGACCTTTTCCGTTTGATAGTCGAACAAGTAGATGTGCTTGTTTGGAATGAAGAACTTCAGTTCC
>JAFQSA010000009.1 GCA_017409765.1 Clostridia bacterium
CATCCCGTCTCCCGCTCCACTAGAAAGGACTTACAAACGTAAGTCCTTTTCTATTACATTTTTCGGGATTCTCACCCGCGGATTTTCAATTTCGCGGAGGGCGTTCTCATCAGGCACCCGCATAAGGACACATAATTATTGCCAATCTTTTATCCTATAACACTAAATACACCTAATATTTTTGCAAAAAAGCTCAATGCAACCTAAAGTTGCGTTATAGTTGGTGGTTTTTTTCAGATCTTAATGGTAAAATACTGCCATAAGGGTGACAGTTGCGGCAGACAAAATGCTACGTATCAATTCCCTTAATTATTAAAATGGAGGTTTATTACCATGACTATCGGTGAGCGTATCGCAAAATGCCGTAAAGAAAAGAACTTATCCCAAGAATATATTGCCGAGCTACTTGACGTTTCAAGACAGGCTGTATCAAAGTGGGAAACAAATCAAACAGAACCAGATACAGGCAATCTAATAGAGCTTGCAAGAATTTTTGGCGTTAGCGTCGAATATCTGGCAAATGGTGAAGACGCACCACCGAAGGTTATTTACGTAGAAAGGAATATTCCCGTGTTCAAGATAATTGGAATCGTGCTTATCTCTCTTGGTGGTCTATCCCTTATACTGGGTGCACTTGCACCATTTATGCTTGGAGTAGGGATTGTGACGATGGCGTTTGGCTTATTGCTTATGTTACTTAAAAAGGACGGCCTTATCCTCAGCGGCATCATTCTCGTACTTGCTGTTATTCTTTTCGTAATACAAGGAATCTTCTTCGGAATTGACACACCAATAATGTGCTTAATTGCAGCTATCTCAGTTGGCTTACCTATGCTGACTTACGCCATTATCAAACTCGTGAAGAAGATTAAGACAGAAGGAACTATCAAGAAACTTAAAGACAATCCTACGCTTATAAAGCGAATCATTATTGTAATAGTCATTGCTGCCATCGTTGCTACAGCCATCGCTGTACCTGCAAGTATCGCAAGTAAAAGAAGAAAAAATGCTTTTGAAAAAGCTAAGTTCTTTTCCTCCGAAAGACTCTCAACATTTATGGTAGAAGGATTACCTGCACCGGCAGATATTGATTGTATCAATTTGAACAGCGAAACAATTTTATTTGACACCGATTCGGATGAATTTCACGAGTACCTTGAAAGCGTCTATAACTATTTAATCGGAAAAAACTTCAAGTATCTCGGAACACGTGGCGAGGTTATATACGCCGAGGGAGAAGCCAAAACATACGCATTTTTACCGCACGACAAGCACTTTCACTATGGTCCAGATAAGCACTCCGGGTTTAATCTAAGCGGAAACCCCGATGCGTATTACTTTGTTTTTAGCAACAGCATAAAGAACGAGGAAACAGGCGAAATCGAGTGCTGTGTAATTCACATAGAGGGCGTAGAAAAATCCAAAGCTGTGATTGGCGGTAAAACGTTCGTTTACAATACTGTTATGTCCGTTTATCGTGAAAGTGTTTCGGAAGGTTACAAATATCCCACCTACACCATTGAATATATAGAAAACGTTTTCCACGTTGACCTTGCTGATTATATACTCCAAAATCAACCCACATTCTCTTTGCCCGGAAAGGAAGTCACGGTACGGTTAAAGCCGCAGAGCGAGAACTTTGAACTTTGGATAGACGGCGGCCAACAAATTCTGTGCACCGCCGTGACAGACGAATATTTAGAATACACTTTCACAATGCCGGAACACAATATCAAACTGTTATTACACCCCAAAGGATTACACTAAGCAAGCACTGACTTTGAAAGCAACGAAATGGCAACAAATCTTCGTCTACAGTTTGCACCTACATGCTCTAAACTTAACAAGAAAGTTAAATTGAAACCCTTTTCAAGAATAATATGTTTTTTCACAATTTTATCCACGCTTAAGTTCGTGTACTTTTCGTAGAGCCTTCACACTAGATAGGACTTACAAACGTAAGTCCTTTTCTATTACCTTTTTTCGGGATTCTCACCCGCGGATTTTCAATTTCGCGGAGGGCGTTCTCATCCCGTCTCCCCAATGTGCAGCAAATACTCAATAAAACAGGCTTTACTTTAAGAAATTTGCGCTTTTTGTTATTCACAGCACCACCACTTCAACTCACTCCATAAGAAGAGGACTTACAAACGTAAGTCCTTTTCTATTAACTTTTTCGGTTCTACTAGAAAATTTTGATATTTTAATCGATTGGCACTTTATTTTTAGCTCTAAATATGTTATACTGATTTTAATTGTAACACCACTACCAAATTATATATTGAGGTGCCCCATGGAACTTGAACAAGCATTGCTCGCAAGACGAAGCGTGCGCAAATTTTTGCCAAACAAAATTGACGACGAAACAATTCACAAACTACTGTACTTTGCAATGTGCGCGCCAAGCGCTTGCAACAAAAAACCTTGGGAGTTTTACGTCATCAAGGATGAAGAAAAGTTGGCAGAAGTAAAAAAGGCAAGTAGATTTTCCAATCACAATGCACCACTGGCTATTGTTGTAGCCGGTAACACTCGCAAAGCACTACCATTGCAACTGGCAAGTTATTGGATACAAGATTGTTCATCCGCCATCACACACATTTTGCTTGAAGCAACCAACCTTGGCCTTGGATCACTTTGGTGTGGATTGCACCCACAAAAACGTCCAGCGGAAAGGGTGCGCAAAATTTTGAACGAAGGGGATCACATTGTGCCACTTGGCTTGATTTTGCTTGGCTACCCTGCTGAAACACCCGAGCCACGCAGTCAATATGACGAAAAGAAGGTACACATCATCTAATATAAACACCACTTGCGAAAGACAACTGGTTGTTTTACAAAACAAATACTATAACCATGGGATTGACACAATTTGTCAGTCCCATTTTTATTCAGAACTTACAATTTGTTTGCAAAGTTTTGCGCAAAATATGGCAAAGTTGGTTTGGATGTGATATAATGTTTTCAAACAGGAGGCACAATATGAAAATTTACATGATGGGCGACTCAACAATGAAATTCAACAACATCACATCCTACCCACAAGTAGGTTGGGGACAGTTTTTGCACGTGTTTACCAAAAACGAGTATCTCATTGAAGACCACGCTGAAAACGGTAAAAGTACAAAAAGTTTCAAAGCGGAAGGTAGATTTGACGTGATTTTGTCAAGATTGCAACCAAATGACTACGTTATTTGCCAATTTGGTCACAACGATGGCAAGAAAGAAGACCCCACTCGTTTTACCGAGCCACAAGGGGACTACATTCAAAACTTGAAGTACTACGCTGACGAAGTAACTAAAAAAGGCGCAAAAATCATATTTGCAACACCAATTGCACGTCACAAGTTTGTTGATGGCGTTTTGGAAAACACCCACACACCTTACCAAAATGCAATGCTACAATTTTGCCAAGAAAATGGCTACACTTGCATTGACATGAGCACTTTGACAATGGATTTATACAAGCAACTTGGTGAGGAAGAATCCAAGAAGTTCCACATGATTTTCCCCGCGGGCACCTACGTAAACTACCCCAATGGCATGGACGACCACACACATTTGAGATACGTTGGCGCACTTACCATTGCGGAAATATTCGTTAGAGCCGTTTTGGCATCCGACCACCCCATCAAAGAGTGTTTCTTAGATTTGGGCGACAAACCAGCAATTTTGCTACCATAACTACAACAAACAAAAAGGATTGACATCAACTTGTCAATCCTTTTTATATTATAAATATTTTTACTAAATACAGCACTATCTTGGTTTTGATGCCTTCGAAAATGGTTTTGGTATCAAAAACATTGCAGTTTGAACACAAATCGCAAGCAAAGCAACCTATGCTACCCAATCAAACCTTGCTTGTACAGGTTGATAAGCACGTTTTGAGTGTTGGAAAACTTCAAAATTACCACGATATCGTTGCCGTCGTCATCTTTATCGCCAGTAATTTCGAACTTAGGTGGCTCCACATAACTGCCGGTACCATCTTTTTGTCCTTGCAGTTTTAGGTAGATATTGTTAAAAAACTCGCCGATATCGTCCAAAACTTTGTATTGCATCCAATGTTTGTTGTAGTTGGCAATTTCGTGACTCACACCATTGTGCACACTTTCGGACAAGCGAGTGTAGTCAGCATTGCTATTAGGGAACATTCGCACCATGCGGAGCGCACTAGATAGACAATCTACGTAACCGCTGTAACGCAAAAATGCGTTATCACTAGTAAGTAGAAGGTAGGATGCAACTGTGTTTGCATCACTTTCGCGCATGACGCCCTTGGAGTGAGCAAGCTCGTGGGCAATTACCGATGGTGTGAACACATCCATACGCGTAACGTTGATGTTAGGCTCGCCAAATGGCGCAAAAAACACACCGGTTATGTGTAGTTCACTCATGATACGCTTGTTCAAAATGCCTTTTACGTTGGGCGTATATGGCGAAAAATAGTCGCTGTCCAAACGTTTGTACTCCTGACGCAACAACTCGTTTAGCTCAGCGAGCCTTGGCATGATAACGTTGCCATCTGCATCGTGTGGAAGTGTGTGGTAATTGCTGTTTACTTGCTCAATCACATACTCTGCAATGGCAATTGCCTCCTCGTAGGTAACGTTTTCGCCATTGTAACTTTGTACAATTTCCGTTGGCAATGGCTCGCGTTCGTAACTAAATGATGCTGTAGCCGTGTACAAATTGATACCACTTAGTGCAACAATTGCCACAGACAAAAGTAGCGATAACGCCTGCAACCGCTTTTTTGTGCAAAGGCGCTTGATTATGATAACTACACAGACAATAACTGCGGAAATTGCAACAATCAAGAACATCTCAAACAGGCTAAATGGTAGCCAGCCAAACATGTGACCTGTTAGCCAAATCCAAGCGCGCGCAAAAGTTGTTGCTACAAACTCGCAAATTGCAGTGTTTGTTTTTAGTAGCAACAATAGGACAAGAAAAGCGATCAATGCGCCAACTGCTATTAATTTGGATTTGATGGGGTTTTTAGATTTCATAATTTACCAAAAAATGCGACTTACGGAGCACCGTTTGTCGCATACTTTTTACTGTTTTGGGGCAAAAAGCGCAAACTTTTTGTCGATGTAGTCTTGACTACGCGCAATGTATGTAATAACGTCCTTTGCATTGGCGGAGCGCTCAATTTTGTTTTGGCCAATGGTAATCTTTTTGGAAATTGCACCACAACCACAGGCAAGAATATCGGTAATTTCCTCCATGATGCCAATGTTATAGAGGCAAGGTTTGCCCTTTTTGCAAAAACCGACGTTTTCCAAATTTTCCATCACGTACTTTTGACGATACATGTAGTATGGCACGTACTCGGCATTGTACAATGCTTGGTGGGCATACTCCACCATTGATGCAACATCTTGCTCCGTTGCAGAGTAGTTTTGGCCTTTCAAAATACTGCCGTGTTTTAGTGCCAAGGTATGTACTGTGATGTTATCCGCGCCCAATGCGATGGCACAGTCCACGGAGTGGCAAAACATTTTGTAGGTTTCGGTAGGAAGTCCGGCAATAAGATCCATGTTAACGTCAAAACCAAAACTTTTTGCCATAAAGAATTTGTCGTAGATATCTTGTACTGTATGCTTGCGACCGATTTCGTCCAAAACACTTTGATTGAACGTTTGTGGATTGATGGACACACGATGCACACCGTGTTTAGCAAAGACAGCAAGCTTTTGAGCATCAATTGTGTCGGGACGGCCGGCCTCCACAGTAAACTCAACAGGTTTTATTGTCACACAGGACAACACTTTGGCCAATTGTTCGGCGCTTAGACTTGTTGGAGTACCACCACCAAAGTAGACGTTGTTGATTGTGATGTTGTTTTGATGTGCAAAGTTGATTGTTTGAGTGATTTCGTCACACAACTTTTCCACGTAGGGCTCAACATACTTTTGTAGTTTTGCAATTTCCCCACTTGTAAAGGAGCAGTAACTGCATCTTGACACGCAAAACGGCACGCCAATGTACAAATCAGCACAGTTTGACTTGATATTGCGAAGTTCCCCTTGAGTGGCAAGAATATCTGCAACAAGTTTTGTTTTACGTTCGGAAACGCCCAAAAGATTGGTAAAAGTGCTTTGCCAATCAAGACCTTCGCTTGTCAGTTGCATTGCAAGTTTGGTGGGACGAATACCAGTAAGGCTACCCCAAGGAATATCCTTGTGGGTTACTTTTTTCAATAGGTTGAAAATTGCAAGTTTTGCATGGCGTTTGCGAAGACGCATTGCTTGCAACTCGTCCACGCCATCTACATCCACTTGTTGCACTTCCACCTTGGCAAAAAATGTTGCAATGGTTGTGTAAGTTGTGCCGTGACAGCCCTCTTGCACCACAATTTGGCCTTGCGATTTTTCTTCGCACAAAACAACGTCAGCAAAAAACAACTTTGCTACGTCGTGAATTTCCGTTGGATGACAAAAGTTGGTGTACAATGTCAATTTAGATATGGGTTGTGTTGGAGTTCCGCTTGTAACGTCGTGCATTGTGAGTGTCCTGGGTATATTTTGTAGTTAGTTTGTAGTTTTGCAATTTTTTGCAAGGAATTTTTTAGTTGGTTGAAGTCGCCTTTGGGAAAATCGGTACGGCCTACTGACATGTAGAACAACGTGTCGCCGGAGAACATCACGTCATCCAACAAGTACACCACCGAGCCAGGGGTATGTCCTGGTGTATGCAATACTTGGATGTCAAAACCACCAATTTGCAATGTGCCTTCTTCAACAAAATGTGTTGGGTAACAATTTTCGCAAGTGATACGGAACCAATTGTGTTGCGCATCTTGGCAAAGTTCGGCATCATCCTTGTGAACGCACACAGGTACGTCCGCAAGATTGCAACCGCGCTTTAGCTCTTCCACACCACCGCAATGGTCAAAGTGGCCGTGGGTTAGCAATATTGCCACCACTTGCAAATTGTTTGAGTTGATGTGGTCAATCAACTTTTGGCAATGATAGGCTACATCAATAACAAGGCATTTGCCTTCCTTTTCGACAACGTAGCAATTGCTGTTTATTCGGCCTGTTGGGAAATTTAAAATTTTCATTAGCCGTGAGTACGGTAAGCATTGATTACCGCAGAAAGTGACTTGAGTTTTTGAATGAGTTGGTTACATTGATCGTGGTTGGAAATTTCCACGGTGATTTGCGCAACAGCGTTACCTTTGCGGTCCTTGCGCGCATTGATTGCAACAAGTGGCAGGCCCTCGCTTGCGATAACTTTGGTAATTTCCGCAAAGATATCCCCTTTGTTTTCAGCAATGATTTCCAAACTTACTGGGAAGGATGCTTTGTTGTCGGTGTTTACCCACTCAGCGGGTGCAAGACGCTCTGGCTCCAAAGATTTGAGCGCAGGACAATCGGCACGGTGGATGCATACACCGCGTCCACGGGAAATATAGCCGACAATCTCGTCCCCAGGAACAGGGGAACAACACTTGGAAAAGCGCACCAAGAGGTCTTCCATGCCTTTGACGATAACGGCATTTTCCTTTTTGGTTGGCGCAGATTTTCTAACAGTACTGTGAGTTTTGATACGATCACTAAGCGCTTTGTTAGAAGTGATTAGTTTGACCATGACTTGCTTTAGGGAAATACTGCCATAGCCAACTGCTGCGTACATTTCATCAACAGAGTTGAACATGTATCTTTCGCATGTGGCTTGCAATGCTTCGCTTGTCAAAAGGTCACTTGGAAGGATATTGCGATGTTTTGCATCGCGCTCGATCATAGATTTACCTGTGCGAATGTACTCATCTTTTAGTTCGCGCTTGAAGAATTGACGAATTTTTGTCTTGGTGGACGCCATTACGGCAATCTTGAGCCAGTCGCGAGATGGTCCCTTCGCATTTGGGTTGGTCATTACTTCAACAGTATCGCCAGTTTGCAAAACTGTTTCCAATGGAACAATTTTGTTGTTGATCTTGATGCCTACACAGTGGTTACCAACTTCGCTGTGTACGCTATATGCAAAGTCAAGGGCAGTTGCACCTGCTTGCAAAATTTTAACGTCACCATTTGGTGTAAAAACGTAAACTTCGTTTGTGTTGGAAATATCCCTGCGGATAACTTCCAAAAATGCCTTACCATCGCGCAGTTCACTATCATAGGACAATACTTGCTTTACCCAAGCGAGATTTTCGTCCATCTCGGTAGCGCCAGTCAAGCCTTCCTTGTACTTCCAGTGCGCTGCGATACCGTATTCGGCAATCTTGTGCATTTGATGAGTACGAATTTGCACTTCGATTGGATAACGATGACCTTCGTAGTCAATAAATACTGTTGTGTGCAAAGATTGGTACATGTTGGGCTTTGGCACAGCAATGTAGTCCTTAAAACGGCCGGGCATTGGTTTCCACTTGGCGTGAATTGCACCCAAAACGGCGTAGCAATCCTTGATGGAATCAACAATAACGCGCACGGCTGTCAAGTCGTACACTTGATCGAGCGTCTTGTTTTGCTTCTTCATCTTTTTGTAGATGGAGTACAAGTGCTTAACTCTACCGTAGATGTCGAAATCGGTAATGCCTGCACCGCTCAATTCGGCGCTAACGTCATCAATAAAGCCGTCAACAATAGCGTCGCGCTCCGTCTTTTTGAGTGCGATACCCTCGGCAATGGCCTTGTACGCATCAAAATCGAGGTATTTAAGACACAAGTCCTCGAGTTCACTCTTGATGGGCGAAATACCAAGACGGCCAGCAATAGGTGCAAAAATATCCAAGGTTTCCTTGGCGATAACCTGTTGCTTTTGTGGAGAAAGATACATCAAACTGCGCATATTGTGCAATCTGTCGGCAAGTTTGATGAGCATAACACGAATATCCTTTGCCATTGCAAAGAACATTTTGCGCATGTTTTCCGCTTGTTCCTCCACTTTGTTGTGGAATTGGATTTTGTCCAACTTTGTTACGCCTGCAACAAGATAGGCAATCTCGTCGCCAAATTGTTTGCGAAGATCTGCATCGCTTACGTAGGTATCCTCTACCGTGTCGTGCAACAATGCAGCACAAATCGTGGGCACGTCAAGTCCCATATCAATGAGCAACTCCGCAACGATTACAGGGTGCGTGATGTATGGACGACCACTTGCGCGAAATTGGCCCGTGTGAGCACGTTCCGCAAGGTCGTAGGCCTTTAGTATCAAATTGACGTCAGCAGGATGGTAAAAATGCTTAACCTTGTTCAAAAAGTTTTGAAGGGTTACTGACGTTTCTTGTTTTTCTGTGTACATAATTCCCTTAGATGGCAAATTTTTTGTATATTTGAGAGTTATCAAGTGGCGCTTTTACGCTACTGTCGAACTCTACAGTGTATTTGTCAACAATTTTGATAAAACCAAGTTCTTCGAACACTCTAAGTGCCACAACAAATTGTTCGTAGGTAATTTTGCCCAACAATTGCTTGTCGTAGACACCTTTGATGCTATCAAATTTGGTCTTTCGTTTCAATGCCGAAAATGCTTGTGTGCAAATATTTCGATCAAGTTGCAATTGGTAAAGCGCATCATTTGCGCAATCAACTGCGTAGTAAAATGCCTTGTTGGAAATGTTTCGAGGTAAATTCCTAGTAGAAAAAACTACAATAGTCGTAAATGCCGACAAATCGCACAAATTTAGAGGAGATATTACCACTTGTTTGTTGTTCTTGTTGTCCGCAAAGAAAATATCCACAACAAAATCGTCAAAATTGAACGTTTTGGAGTAGTTTACAAACGTTTCGTAGTCGTCGAACACCGCCAAGACCTTGTCTTGACAAAGTGCATTTTCAACCACTGCACTATCAACATAGTCAACTGATTGCGGTGTAAAATTCTTTAGCAAATTTAGACGATAGAAGTTGTCGAAACACAGCGAATTGCAGAGTGTAATATCGTCGATTATACCGCAAATTTCCTTGGTGTAGCTGTCCACTTCCAATGTGCACAACACATCCACCAATGCACCATTTTTAATAAATGAAGCATATTCGGCAAACTTGAAGAAACTCTTTAGTCCAAGACCACTTTTTAGTGCCGCAGACATGTGAGCGTTATCTTTGCCAAAATTGTTTGCAAAAGTTACTGTATCTCTAACGCGACAAACAATTTTGTCTTGTGGCAAAAGTGGTTGCAGTCTTTCGGCAATTTGCATCACTTGTGATACGTTTACACCGCCAGTTAGTTCAATATCGTAGAGATACGTCTTTTCAAAATAACTTTGTGGTAGTTGTGAAAAAACTTTAGATAATGCATCCTTCAATGCAAGCAAATTGTCCTTGTGAACACTAAATCCAACAGATGCCTTGTGGCCACCAAACTTGACGAGCAAGTCCTTGCATTGGCAGAAAGAATCGAACAAATGAATATTATCAACACTACGAGCAGAACCCACGTAGTTGTCGCCATCCAATGTCATCACTACCGCAGGAACGTTGTAGCGCTCCTTGTAGCGCGCGGCGGCGATACCCAAAAGACCATGTTGCCACTTGTCGCTGTACAAAAATACCAATTTGTCCTTTGCAATTTGCTCAGCATCGCACATTTGGTCGGCATCAGCAATGATATCGTCCAAAATTTGCTTGCGTTTTTCGTTTAGTGCAAGTAGTTCTTCTGCAACGCCTTTGTCTGCCTTGTCGCGTGCAAGTAGCAGTTTTAGGGCAACTTCCGGAGAACCAACACGGCCAGCAGCATTGATTTTGGGGCCAATACGCATGGCAATATCGTTGCAAGTTAAAGCACTTCCACACTTAGATAACTCGGCGAGATACTTCAAACTTTTGTGGTTAAAGTGTGTTAGTCCCGCCTTGACAATGGAACGGTTCTCGTCTGTAAGTGGCATCAAGTCGGCAATTGTGCCGATAAATGCAACGTCAACGTACTTTAGCGCCACTTCGCGACCAACAAGTGCTTCAACAAGTTTCCACGCAACACCCGAACCGGACAAATTTGGGAATGGGTAACCCATCTTTGGATTGATACACAAACAATCAGGCAAGATTTCTGGCAATTCGTGGTGGTCTGTAACGATAACTTCCACACCAAGTTCGTCAATAATTTGAGCAACGTCATCCCTATTGGAAATACCGCAGTCAACAGTTATAACAAGGTCGTAGAACTTGTTTTGGAACGCCTCGATAACCTTTTCGGCATGCAAGCCGTAGCCCTCGTCACGAGTGGGTATGATAACGTCGTTATCCACACCATTATCTGTAAAAAACAACGACAAAACAGTGCTTGCGGTTAGTCCGTCAGCATCGTAGTCGCCACAAATAAGCACACTTCCGCCCTCTTCCAAAATGTAGGAAATTGTTTCGACTGCCTCCGCCATATTGGGCATGTCAAAAGGCGAGTGAAAGGTGAGTTCATCTTTGAAGAACTCGTCAAAATTTTCACTCGTGACACCACGCGCGTTGAGCA
This sequence comes from Clostridia bacterium, assembly GCA_017409765.1. Classification (GTDB taxonomy): domain Bacteria; phylum Bacillota; class Clostridia; order Christensenellales; family CAG-314; genus Fimimonas. Next base: position 11,425 of record JAFQSA010000009.1, read on the forward strand.
TCTCTGCAAGAGGCAAGGAAATCCCCTTTTGCACAAGGAAATCAACCGATTGTTGGTCAAAATATGGGCGTTTTGTGTACTTTTGTTTCATAGTCTATAAAAAAGCATAACAGCCCTCTAACATGATTAGAAGGCTGTTAAATGGATATTTGTTATTATTTTCTCTTAGCGTAAGAGCCTTCGATAAAAGGTTCTACAAAACTTGCAAACAATCTGTTGAGACCCATTGTACCAACAAAGGAAAGGATTGCCAAGTAAACGAGAGCATTACCAAGAGGCGCTGTTACCGCTGTAGGAATTACCCACAAAATGATACCAACTACCAAAGCAATACCGTGAACAATCAAATTGCGTTTGTTGGAGTTTGCAAATCCCTTGTATTTTGCACTTGCAAAAGTGCTGCCTTCGTAACCGTTGATGTTGTCAAATGCGTAGATTGTGAAGTACGCTTGCAAAGCCATACCTACAAGCAAACCAACGATTGCAAATACGTTGAGGATTTCGAAGTGGATGAGACCTGCAACGATTGTAGCAATAACAAGTGTGTAGAGTTGAGAAAGAACAGCTGCCCAACCCAATGTCTTGTAGCGAACAACGTAGAACACACAAAGTGCCACTACTACAACAGCAAGACCGATAGCAAGGAACAAACCACCAAGGGATTGTTGTGTTTGGCTATCAGTAAGTTTGAGTTCTGCACCCAAATTGCCACCATTAACAAGAGCAGCAAGTTCTCTTGCGTCTGTCATTGTGTTTGTGTTGTTGTAGAGGTAAAGTGTACTATCGTTAATGCGTTGAACCGCACCAGTAATTGTAACTGTACCGTCAATTGCGTATGTGCCGTTGGAGTATGCAAGAGCTTTAGCTGCCTTGACACCATCAGAGTTCAAGTTAACGATTGTAACGCAGAACTCGTTTTCACCGCTAACAAGTTTGCGTGTTGTTGCATTTTCGAAGTGATGAGCAGCAATAATTACGTTCTCTTTGGAGTAAGTAGTTTCGCTCATGATTTCCAAAACGCCATCAACAGCTACAGTTTCCATGATTTGATCAGCTGTAAAACCGCTACCCTTTGCAAGTTCGGGAATTGTAACGGACAATGTGTTTTCGCTAACGGAAATTTTTGCGCCATAAAGACCATAGATTGAACCAAGTCTTTGGCTGAGAATCTTTTTAACTTGTGCGCTTGTAACATCTTCGTCAAAATCAACTGTGTAAGTTGTTGTTACAGAGTCAGAGAACCAAGCACCCTTTTGTATGAGCGTTGCAGGGGAGTAGAACTCGCCATAAGCACCGTATTCAAACTCAGGAATGAATGTGAACACGCCTACAAACGCCAAAACCGCAATAAAAATGATAAGCATTACGGTTGCAGTTGTTTTTGTCATAAGTAGCCTCCTTGACTAATGAACATAACTATTAGATTATAATATCTTATAAAGAAATAGTCAAATAAATTGAATATTAATAATGCATTTTAACGAGGGAAAAATGTAAAATTACTCTTCGTCCTCGTCAGGAAGTTGAACGTTGTGGTAAACGTTTTGAACGTCATCGTTATCTTCCAACATGTCCAACATCTTTTGGAAACGAACAAGGTTTTCGCCTTCCAATGTTACCATGTTTTGTGGGAACCAAGTCATTTCTGCAGAAACAAGGTTGAGGCCCTTTTCCACTACTGTGTCACGAACAACGGACAAACTTGTTGTTTCGCAAGTGAACTCCAACATTCCATCTTCCAAAACTACATCGTCTGCACCAGCTTCGATTGCAACTTCAAATGCTTGATCATCATCGAGATTTGCTGTATTTTCGGCAATAACAACGCCTTTATGATCGAACATAAATGCTACGCTGTTTGTTTGACCGAGGTTACCACCATATTTAACAAAAGCACTTCTAACGTCGCCTGCTGTGCGGTTTTTGTTATCTGTAAGACACTCAACAATTACAGAACTTCCGCCAATACCATATCCTTCGTATACGATTGTTACGTAGTCTACTGTGGAAAGTTCGCCACTCGCCTTTTTGATACTGCGAGTGATGTTGTCGTTAGGCATGTTGTTTGCCTTTGCCTTTTGGATAACATCGTACAACTTGCTATTAGTGTTGGGATCTGGACCGCCCGCTTTTACCGCTACGGCAATTTCACGACCAATTTTTGTAAAAATGCGTGAACGAGCAGCATCACCCTTGGCTTTTTTGTTTTTGATATTATTCCATTTGCTATGACCGGACATAAAATACCTCTATTTTGTATTTGCGTAAATTTGGTACATAATCACACTACCCGCAACTGCCACGTTTAGCGACTCGAAACTGTTTGCCATAGGCAAGCTGATTGTGTCGTGAGACTTTTGTCGTGAGTAGCTAGACAAGCCATTACCTTCGTTACCCAACACAAGCGCAACATTGCCAGTAAACTTGCAATCAAAAATATTCTTTCCGCCCATATCACAGGCAAGAATTGTGTTTTTCGATGCAACTTCAAACACTTTTGCAATATCGTCTGTTTGGTGCAACCTAAGGCAAAAATGTGCCGACATTGCACTACGCACCACCTTTGGCGAGTAGACATCCGCGCAGTTAACTGCATAGATATCGGTAAAACCACAAGCAACGGCTGTGCGAATCAACGTGCCAATGTTGCCTGGATCTTGCAAATTGTCCAAAATTAGACAATTGCCATTTGGCGCAGAAAGTTCGTTTTGAGGAATCTTGGCAACCGCCAAAACCCCCTGGCTGTTTACAGTTGTGGACATCTTTGCAAATACTCTGTCGCTTACAATTGTTGCATCGGCAAAATCCAACTTACCTTTTGCGCTTTCTGCAACAAAGATGCTTTGTACTTGCGCACCGTGAAAGATGGCGTCACGCACAAGGCGTTCACCTTCGATCACATAGGATTGACTTAGCTTGCGATACTTTTTGTCAGCAAGCTTTGCCACTTCCTGCACTTTTGCATTGTCCACTGATGTTATGACCATGATTTACTAAATAACAACAAAGGGCTTTTGTAGGAAAAGCCCCTAAAGTTGCAATTATTTCAAGTTTGCTTTTGCAGTTTCAGCAAGAGCTGCAAATGTAGCTGCATCGCTAACTGCGATTTCAGCAAGAGATTTACGGTTGAGTTCGATACCTGCAACCTTCAAACCGTGCATAAGTTTGGAGTAGGAAAGACCATTTGCGCGTGCTGCAGCGTTGATACGAGCAATCCAAAGACTGCGCATATCACGTTTGCGAAGACGACGACCAACATATGCATAGTTACCACTCTTCATAACCGCTTGACGAGCAATGCGGTAGTTTGTGGATTTAAGACCAAAGTAACCTTTGGCAGCTTTCAAAATCTTTCTACGTTTTTTAACGGCTGTAACGCCTCTCTTAATTCTCATTATCTAGCCCTCCTCTTAGTATGGCAACATGCTCTTAACAGTTGCTGCTTTTGTATCGTGAACGTAAGCTGTACTGCGAAGATTGCGTGTTCTCTTGGTTGTCTTTTTGCCAAGTTTGTGGTTCTTGTTGCATTGTGCGCGCTTAACTTTGCCGGATTTCAAAACGACAAATCTTTTCTTGGATGCGCTATGTGATTTTTGTTTAGGCATGTTTTTACCCTCCTATAGTGTACAATGATTAATTTAGCGGAACAAGAAACATAGAGATGTTTCTGCCTTCCGTAGTTGGCTGTTTGTCAATTTTTGCGACGTCCTTCAAAAGTTCGGCAAAGCGTTTCATTACTTCCACACCTTGGCTTGCGTATGCTTGTTGACGACCGCGCATACGGATTGTTGCCTTAACTTTGTTGCCGTCTTGCAAAAATTTGCGTGCGATGTTGGCCTTTGTTTGCAAATCGCCAACGTCGATGGTCATAGAAAGCCAAACTTCCTTGACTTCGATAACCTTTTGGTTGCGTTTCATTTCCTTTTCACGCTTGTTTTGTTCGTACTTGTACTTGGAATAGTTCATGATCTTGCATACTGGTGGAACAGAGTTTGGAGAAATTTTTACAAGATCGAGTTCTTGTTCGTCTGCCAAACGTTGTGCTTCGTATGCGGATACAATACCAAGTTGTTGTCCGTCGCTACCAATAAGGCGTACTTCCTTGTCACGAATTTGCGTGTTGATCTGAAGCTCTTTAATAGTGGTGTCCTCCTGTTAGACAAATAAAAAAGTGTGGCATCAAGAACATACCACACCAATAGAATTTGCGCCAATTTGCGCAAAGTAATTACATATTAGTTAACTGACGAAGGTTCTTCGGCAGTGAGAAATGGTATTTCTTCTTGAATTGCACATGTATTATAGCAAAGTATTGCCACAAAGTCAAACGATTTAACAGCAATTTTTACATAATTTTACCACTAATTTTGCAAAATTGCTACCGTTGGAAAGCCCCTTGCTTGACCAGATAAATATACCAAAAAAAATAGTAGAAAGTCTATCAAAATTACTATCTATGCTTAGCGTAGAAACAAATGCCTGCACCATTTGGCCCACAGTGACTGCCTGCCGTTGGGTTAACCACAACAATTTCCGTGTTGAGTTTTTCGCCGAAACGTTCAACAAGCATTTGTTGCAGTTGCTTTGCAGTGGCAATATCATCAGTATGCCCAATTACAACACGGTGGTTGTAGATGTCCTCTTGTAGATCTTCTACATATTGCAAAATACGTTTGAGTGTTTTTACCCTACCAGTGGCTTTATCAACGTTAGACATCATACCGTCCGCGCTCATATTCAAAATTGGACGTATGCCAATAAGATTACCCATCAAAGCCGTGAGCCCATTAACGCGTCCACTTTTGCAGAAAAACTTCAAATCATTTGCAAAAAAGTAGGCAGCAAATTTGTTAACGTTGTCATTTGCCCATGCCACCATTTCCTCGGCAGTTTTTCCAGCCTTGTACATATCGCCCACTTCACAGACAATGTTGTAGCTACAAAGTGTAATGGCGTTGGTATCAATAGTATAAAACTTGCGTTCGGGATATTTTTTGAGCAGTTCCTCAACTGCCAAATCCATAGCATTGAAAGTACCACTCATCGCACGCGAAAAATGTACGTACAAAATATCATCGCCATTTGCAAAGTGTGGTTCAAAATAGGACATATATTTATCTGGACTGATAGCAAACGTCTTTGGTACAACTCCTGTGCGCAAGGTATCGTAAAAGGTTTTGCTATCAAATTGGTCAAAGTCTTCGTATGGGTAAACGGGTTCTTGACCGTCAATTTGGTATGGCATGCTTATCAAGTGATAACCAAATTCTTTGCATTTTTCCAGCGAAAGGTCACAATCGCTGTCGGTAAAAAGTATCAACATAGTTTTTTCCTCCGTAATGACACTACTTGCAGTATGATATTGCCATTGTAACACCTGAGGGTAAACTGTCGGTAAATTATAGCGCATAACAAAAGTTGCACAGACTTTTGTCTATGCAACTTATTGTTGTATAAAAGTTAATGGAGCACATTAGTTTTTTGGGCGCCAAATACCGTACGCTTGTGATTTTAGTTTATCTTTTCCAGCTTGTCGCCACAAGTGTAGGTATCAAGTTTGTAACTTTCGTCCAAAAGGCTGATTTGCGCGTTGTACTTTTTGAGTACAGGTAAAATGCCACGGAAACGATCCAGCGCCTTGTTTTTGTTGGGCAGTAGCAGATCAAATATTACACCACCATCATTGCACAACCCTTGACCAACAAGCAATGTCAAATTGCTCTTGTCTTGTTGCACGGTCTTGTTGTTGCGGTAGTCGAAGTGCCAGAACAAATCCTCTTGGATGGCAGAAATATCCTCCACTTTTGGAATATAGATGTAACCAAACGTGTAGTGTGTGAGCCACAACGCGGGTGGACCATCCTTTTTGAGATCCTCTTGCGTTATTGTGGTAAGATTTGGCGCCATAGATGCCAGTTGAACAATCTTTTCGCGCCCAGCCAGAGGTGTTCCGGTGATATTTTTGCTATCGGTCATATCAATTTGGAACATTTCAGGGAAGGGAACAGGTGGTAACTTTTGATAATAGTTGGAAATCGCCTCAACAACACTTCCCAAAGGCGCAAGCGCAATGTCGCTGTCGATATATCTAATGGTAAACCAAGCGTGATACATTTCCTCGCCTAGCGCACAAGTAAGGTAGTTTTCGATATCTTGCACGTAACGATATGCCTTGCGCTCGTTAGAACGCAGATGTTCTGGAATAAACACGCGAAGTTCGCTTTGGCCATCTTCGCCACACTCAGTAAAGTAGGCAACCTTGCTGTTTTCGTTGAGTTTTGTCTTGCCTTTGTACTTGACTACACCACCCTTCAAACAAGGAACCATTTTCCAGCCATTTTTTACAAAGATGCTGGGCATATCGTTGAATACTTGGGCTAAAAATTGCAAGTCAAGCGCAAACTCGGGCGCTCCCGCGCACGCACGCGCGTACAATACATAATTACCATCCACAACACGACCGAAAAGTTCTACGGGAAACATCACGTGTGTAAGTTCCTTGTTGAATATTTTCGTCAATTTTTTGTCGTTGCCTTTGTCGATGCACTTTTTGATTTTTTCGTATTGCTTTTCCAACTTGGCGCCAATGATGTAGTACAAGACATCGTAGTAGATAACCCTGTCCCCTGGTTGACGGCGCAAACAGCACATACCATCCAAGTCCATCTCTATGTAGTGACCGGACAGGTCGGAAGTGTCGCCACTAAAAGATGAACAACCTTTGCACTTTGTTTCAACAAGGTTACGAAGTCTTTCGTCATACTCGTCCTTTGTGAGTACAAACACGTTGCAAGGGGCAATATGACTTGGGTTGTCAATATCCACAGTTACAGTTTCCACCAAACTGTCGATAAAGTATGGCGGAATACTTCCCAAATCTTCGTCGCCGACGCCAAGTTTTTGCAGAGTTACCTGCCCTTTGAGTTGCTCAATAGTCTTGTCTTCCGGCAAAATATAGTAGTTAAAATGATAAAAAATACCTTTTAGTTGTTGCATATTAACCTTTTTTGACTCGCGCTGCACATCTTTGAAATTTGACAAAACGCGCAGACCGCAAATAGTATCCTTCTAGATTTGTTTTGTAGTTAGTCTTGCAAGATGGAGCGACTAATCGTTAGAATGCGACATTCTTTCCGCACGCTCAACCATGTAATTTATGCCATACAACACTTGTCCAACGTGAACGTTAATAAGGTCGTAGGCTTGTGTCCATTTGTCCAACATGTCGTAGGGGCAAATGCAAGTATGTTGCTTATTGTGGCGACGGAAGGCTTTTTCCGTCTTTCCGTACTCTGCATAAACCCAGCCATTAGCCATGTGGAAGCGGTTCCAGCGAAGGTGTTCTACCCTTTCGCAATACTCACTCTCGGCCAATTCGTCCACAAATGCGTAGTTAATTGCAAAACTATATGCACTACGGTTAGACTCACGAGCAAATGGGCTAACTTCCAACCACATGTCTTTGCGTTTGATGTCGTCGATTGCACTTTGATACCAAGCGCCATCATCACGAGCAATGCTATCAATGATTTGTTGCTCAGTTGCGGATAGTTGACCTTGTCCGCTACGCTCAACTTCCATAGCGTGAGATTTTACATTGTACATGTAGTTGTACATGCTTGCACTTTCGTCATCAACGATGTTGCCGTAAGACCAAATGTTTTCGCGACAGCCAAATGATACCACGCGGAAGTGATTTGCAAAGAATTTTTCGTCATCGCTAGACCAGTTCAAACGGTGGATGTTCTTTTCGTCACGGATATGTACAAAAATTGTGATAATTTCGTCATCCAAGGCACCGTGTGACTTGCCTGTTAGCAAAATTTCGTGCTTAAAGTCGTCAATCAAGATGTTTGCCATAACAAGGTTGTCTTCGTCGTTACCCATAGAAACAACAAAGGAGTTGTAATGGACGCTGTCCTTGTCGAAAATACCCAATGATTTGTCAATTTTGTTCATAAAGTCTTGACGCAAACAAGAAACACGGTGGTAGTCGACAATTGGGAAAGCCATATCGTCCCACACTTGATCGCGTGTCATTTGCAAAGGACTTGCTTTTGCCCTATCGTAGATATACTTCAAGGCATCATTGGATGCATCTTTGCCCCAAGCAATCAAGTCGGCATTGCAAACGGGCATGTGATCTACTGTGTCCGTCTTACAAAGGAACAATGGATGCGCGTATGCAAACTCGCCAGAGCGCTTGTCTGCATCAAGGTCGTACACGTCGGCAATAAATTGGGAGGAAACGTATCTTCCATCAACTTTGGTAACGTTGGATGTTGCAGCAAATATGCTCTTCAAGGCATATTGACCAGTTTTGCCAAAGCCAAAAATTGCTGTACGATACACGTTTTCCGCGCCGGGCAAAGTGCTTTTGCGATAACTGTTGTGGCAGGTTTCGTCCCACTTTTTCATAAAGGTGCTTTGCCAACTTGTTACAAGGTCATCGGCAGTAAGTTTTGCTTCGCTCAAAATGTGCAATTGCAAACTGCGCATAACCATTTGCTTTTTACTGATGGATTTACCGTATTTGTCTACAATTTGAGTGTTTTCAATGTCATTTTGCTTGAAAAAGTCGTCAATAATTGTAGAAATACGTGTATTGTAGAACTCATAGTTGATGTCGCCGTGAGTGAGCAAGTAGTAGTTTACAACCGTTGGAATTGGGTCTACTTCGTCCTTACATTTACTAAACTTACTCATGCCTTTGCAGTAGTCCTTGAGCAATGCTTGAATGTCGTCGAACACAAAGTTACTGTTGTGGTTTTCCGCAGCGTACATATTGGCATCATTTAGCAAGGAGAAAACGTGCACCATCTTGTTGTGGTTGAAACCTTTGTCGCGTTTTTGACAACCCTTCTTTGTGTAGTGGAGTTTTTTGAGCAAAGAAAGTTCGCGCTCTTTGTCGGCAACCTTTGCATAGGACCAGTAGATATACCCACGATCCATAATTTCGCGGTGCAATTCGTTTTTGTGATCAAATGCCTCCAGTTCGTTACCCATAAACAAAATTGCGTAGGAACTGCGCAGGCCTCGAGATTTTTCCACCTTTTCGATATCCGCAGCCATAATAAGCGCCTCTTCGGTAACGTCGGGGAAGATGTAAACTGTATCAAACTTGCGCAAAAATGCGCCCACTTTGAAGAATGAGTACACTTCGTAACTAACGCAAGTCGACAAAATGAGCAATGTCGATACACCTGCGTAAGCCACTGCGCCATAGTACAAAATTTGCGCACCGACGTCAATCATGCCTAAGAAATCGTTTGGAGCATAGGTACCCTCGAAGGTAAGTCCGCCAATAAGCGCATACAAGGCAAACAAACCACTAGAGATACCATCCCAAACGGAGTCAAATCCGCCTTGATCTTGTTGTACGTACAAAATTGCAACAATAAAACGCGCAATAAAACTTATAGCAACGGTACCACCCATGATGATGATTTCGTTCATAAACTTGCGTTCGGGGTGCTTTTGACGTAGTTTGAAGTAGGCAAGTAGCGTGATACCCTCCAAAACCGCCAAAAGTAGCACGGCCAAAATACCAAATAGTATGGAAATAACAATATCTGTCCACATAACAAAGACTCCTTTTGTATGTCTTTTCTTTTACTTTGACGTTGCAAATAGAAAATTCACATTGCAACATTTGGTGATACTTCAATCAAAGCACCACTTTTGCCTGTAACAACAAATTACAAGCCAATTATTTTAGCATTATACCACAAGTGGTATAAATTTTGAACTGTTTACTGATACATTTTCTTGGCTTTGCGAACTTCACTTAGCATTTGGATGCAAGTCTCGTCCATTGGATTGTCGTCCAGCAAAGTTTGCAAAACTTCTTCGGCCTTTTCTAACGGCTGGATACCAGCAAATTGACCAAGTGTCAAACAGTATTTAGCCAAACACATCCAATCTTCTGCATCATTTGTGATGGTTGCAAAGTCCAGTGCTATTTCAATTGCTGGTGCAAGATGTTCAACCGATTGCTCGACATCCCCAATTTGATGGTAATACCTGCCTAGACTATGCTCCACTTCGGCAAGCAATTTGGTGGAAGTGGCATACAATTGTGCATGATCGTCCATTTGATCATCATCTTGTATTTTCAAACAAAGTTCTCGACCTTGAGTTAGTAAGCCCCTTGCAATGTTGTAGTAGTCCACAGCATTTTCGTAATCGGCAAGATTAGCGTAGCAATCAGCAACGTCTTTGCAATCACTTCCGCATGCTACCAAGTTTGTGCAGTTATCATCTTTTTGAGCAATCGCAAGAGTGTCGGAAACAACCATCAAAAGGTATTCCAACTGTTTGGAGTAGTCTTGATTTTCTTGGTAGAAAATTGCAAACCTGCGCCAAACGTCCGTCAAAACTTCCTGATCGGCACTATCATTCTCTACTGCAGACGTTGCACACGCAAGTGCCTTGTTATAGTACTGCAAAGCAAGATTGTCGTCATTGGCAAAGTGACAGATGTCTGCAACGGTTAGGTAGGAATTGGACAAAATTTCATCGGGATACAGTTTGATTTTTCTCAGTTCCGTCAAATTTGACTCAAGCATATCTATACCATCAAGCATACATTGCTTTGCTTTTGCTACCTGTATTGTCTTGATATAGATTTGGCTAAGTTGATAGTTTGTTGAGTAAAAACTACGCGCATGAGTAGGCGACTTGGAAATTTGCATCACTTGCTTGATTGCATCCAACCTACTTTGACAATAGAAAATGGCCTTGTCGTACTCTTCCATATCCACATAGATATCGGAAAGGTCTTCCAATAATGTGATATGTACGTCAAAAATATAAGGGGAGTTAACACGACTAATCAAGTCTTTGCTTATGGTCAGCGCATTTTCGTAACACTCAATTGCCAGCTCATCATTTTCTTCAACAAGATGGTAAAAGTTACCCAAATAGGACAAATCTATGATACATTGACGCCAGTTTTCGGGAGATTCGTGCGCTTTTGCATAGTTTAGGTCGAGCTCAAAGGCTTTGAGGGCGTACTCCAACGATTGATCGGGATCCTTTTCCACATAAAAGCTAGACAAACCATAGTAAAATGGAGCCGCATCACGCAAATAGTTGTCGTTGGGGATATCGTCATACAATTTTAGAAGAATATCAAGCCCCTTGCGATACAACTCCTCACTATCTTTGTTTTCGTTCGAGCCTATCAAAATTCTGCCCAAATTATAGTAACAGTTGGACAAAAGTTCGTAGAACTGCGTTATTGGGTTGCTAGAAATCAGCTGTTGAAGCAACTTTTCTGCACTACGCAACATTTCGACAGCTTTTTCCGTGTCGGAAAGGTTGTCGTACAGTTTTGCAACGCTAAGATAGGTGGAAACAAGTGTATGTTGAGTTTCGGGAATGGGGGCAAATTTGACCAATTCTTCACGAAGGTACAACGCTTTTAGGATGTAGTCTTCCGCTTCGTCGTAGTTACCCAATGCACGCGAATTGGCAGAGAGATTGAAAAGTGTTCGAGCTAGTCGTTGCCTATCGGCAATGTCTGCTTGTTTGTCGGCAAGTTGGATGGCAATGTCCAACGCTTTGAGGTACCAGTTGCGTTCTTCTAACAAATCCTCTTCGAGGTTGGCAAGGCTTGCCATACGTACATAAACAACGTGCAAAGAGTCCTTGGTGTAGTCGGAATTTTCCTCCTGATCCAACCTTTCGGCAATGGTCAAGGCTTGAGTTATACACTCGCGAGCATTTGGGATATCGCACGTTTGCTCGTAGATGTCGTACAAATCGGTGTAGCAACACATCAGCGAATCGTCGCAATAAGCGCGGTTATCGGGATCCAATTCGGCAATCATGTTTAGTACACGCAAACGATCATTGTGGTAGGTAAGCGCTTGCTCATATTTGCCTTGGCTTTCGTAGCATCTACCAAGGTTGCGGTAGCAAGTTGACAAGTTGTAGCATGTGTCAATAGATGGATCAATTTCCACAAGTTCTTCGGAAGTTTTCAAACTCAAATGATAGCACTCTTGTGCTTTGTCAAACTCGTACTTGGACCAGTAAACTTCCCCAAGGAAATTGCACGCATAGGCAAGCATACTCTTGACAAATGCAAAATCTCGTTGTTCAGCGCACCCCAGCCACCACTCGCAAAACTCCTTAAGTGTTGTGTAAACTTGGATAGATTTGTCGTAGTCAAGCAACGACTTGTACATATCTCCCAAGCTTGTGAGCTGAGAGTAGTAGTCTATTTTTGTGTCGCGCAAACCTTGAGGCAAAATATCTTTGATTACGTAAACGTAGCGCTCTTGCCACTTGATGGCTTGGTTGATATCTCGCTCGACACCTTTGCCGTGCTTGTACATGTCCACAATGGTCTCAAAGGAACTAAAGTAGCCCCTACTTGCACAGTATTTGAGCATTTCTAGCGCTCGTTGGTGATCAACCTCCACATCGATACCATCCAAATACGCCAAAGCGAGCAAGTGATACCGTGGTACGTCATCTTTGGGATCGTCATCGCGTGGGAAAAATTTTGCAAGTTCGCCCACAAGTTTAACTTCGTCGCTTTCGCTAATTACAGTTGGCAAATTTGCATATTGACTGGTAAGCATACCTCTGTCCGTTGCGCACATCTCTACAGGCAAAATGCCTTTGCCCGATTTGAGCGCCATTGGGTACTCTACCGCTTGAACATAGTTAGATTCGCACACCAAATTGGGGGTTACCGAGAGCAAAAACAGTTGGCTTTTGTTCAATGCATCTCCAATTGCATTGTTAAAGTCCTCGCCAGGAACAAGGTACTCGTCGTACCAAATGGCGACGTCTTGACACAAATCGCACTTGTGTATCAGTCGCATCAAGCGTTGCGCGTGAACTCTGTCCTTTTTGCGGTAACTAAGGAATATGTAGGAGCGGAATGCCTCGCGAATGGCTTTGGCAGTTTCGTCGCCTACCAGCACACCATCAAGAAATGTTTTGAGTTTTTCTTGATAGGAAATGGCAGTTTCGTCCTTTTGATGTTTGTTTAGGTACTGCAAATTACCACAAACGCTGTTGAACAGTTGGTCAAGACCGTCCTCTTGCATAAGTGGCAACACAGGAATATGATTTTTGATGGCAATTTGGTAGTCATCCAAGCCTTTGTTATTGCCAGAAAGCAACCGACTTGTTACAGGCATAACAAATAGTTGCATGTCGGCGAGACGGCTTTGCCACTCGGCAGTATCACCACCACCATTGGGTTGCTCATCGTAGAATATAGCGCAATTTTCCAAATTCAAAATTTCTTGGGATACGCTTTCAAAGTAGATATCGAAATCCTCTGGATGACAGCAAAAGAACACTCTTGGCTTGCCTTGAGGGGAAATATCCTTACCGCGCGTTCTAAAATTGAGTTGCATAGTGACTCCTTTGGCGAAAAACTCAAATTTTGTTAAATAAATTATAACACAAAGCAATGCCAATTGCACTAGTAATTGGAAAAAATATATATAAAAATCTTAAATTTATTAAAAAAAATAGACAAGCGACAACTTTTCGTGCATAAACTACCCATGTAAACTTTGCAAATATGTTATACAAACTCGCTAATAAACAACCGTTTGCAAGCACTACAGCCCTCAAACAAATAAATTATTTCAAATTCCACAAAAAAGATTGTAAAAAACTGTTGCATTTTTTTGCATTGTTTGATAAACTATACAAGACTCGTGTGGCACCATAGCCAAGTGGTAAGGCAGAGCTCTGCAAAAGCTTCACCCCCAGTCCGAATCTGGGTGGTGCCTCCAAAACAAGCGTAAAGCTGCAGGAAATGTGGCTTTACGCTTTATTTTTTGCTGGTATGGCGGAATAGGCAGACGCAAGGGACTTAAAATCCCTCGGTAGAAATATCGTATCGGTTCGACCCCGATTACCAGCACCAAAAAGACTTTGCAAATTGCAAGGTCTTTTTTGATTTGCGGAGTTTTGTTTGCTGACAATATTGACATTGACCTAGCCATTTGTTATAATTTTTGCAACAAAGTTTGCCCAACAAGTGCTTTTCCATTTGAAAATGCTAAAAAGCTATCTTATCACTTTGGGACAAACGCTTTGTTTATCACTTCACAGTATAGGTGACTTATGAAAAAACTTTTGGTAATCGCACTACTAATTTGCCTACTGCTTTCCTTTAGCGGTTGCTACACACCTTCGCATGCAAACGTTGATGTCGGCGACTACAATGGCAACAACTTTTTGTCAAAAATTGACAACGACACTCCACTATCACAAATCTTGCTACCTGGCACACACGACAGCGGAGCAACTCGCGACTTTTTTATTCCAGCAACGGCGCGTTGTCAATGGATGAGTATCACACAGCAACTGAATGTCGGCGTACGCTACATGGACATTCGTCTAACACGCGTAAAAGGTCAACTTGACGTGTACCACGGCCCCGCTTACCAAGGAATTTCCTTTGAAGATGTTGTTAGTGACGTGTTGGAATTCCTAGAGGAAAATCCAAGCGAAACGCTGATTATGTGCATCAAGGAGGAAAGTGACGCCAAAGGAGAAAACGGCAATTTTGAAGACATGGTAAAATCCTCCATCGACAAAAATGCCGACAAATGGTTTTTGGAAAATCGCATCCCTACTCTTGGCGAAGTTAGAGGCAAAATTGTGCTTATGCGCAGATATTGGGCGCCAAGCAACTCCACTACTGCAATTGGTTTTGATGCATCAAGCGGTTGGGCAGATAACACAACTTTCACATTGGAAAACGGCGACTACGCCCTTGCCTGCCAAGATCACTATCAACTAGAAAACACTCAAGAAAAATGGGAATCCATTTCCAACTTTTTCCAACAAATGAAATCCACTCAACCCAACACCTACTATCTAAACAACACCAGCGGCTATATCCCTGGTCTATTCGATATACCAAACCTGATCAAAGTTTGCAAGCACATTAACGTTGTACTTTTGGCGGAACTACGCAACACAAAGGACATCAAAGGTATCATTGCTTGCGACCATATCACGCAGGAAATTGCCAAAGAGATAATCAGTTTGAACTTCAAGTAAACTATGCAATTTTATAAAAATTTAGCCACTTGATTGGTAAAAATCAAGTGGCTATTTTGATGCATCAACGTGCAATAAGTTTGTTATAGGTCCAATATTTTTGCGAGGACAATCTTATAAGAATTGTTATATTATTTTATAAGAAAGTGGCGATTGTTGTTGATTATCGCCATACTATTGGTGTGTTTATAAAAAAATTTTAATAATAATTTTGATATTATAATTTCTAAATTTCGAAATAAAAACCATTGTTTGTAAACCAAAAGCGGACGATTTACCAAAAAATCGTCCGCTTTTTTATAATTTTATAATTTGATAAATTTAGGTAAAAATTGCTTACTCTACGCTCAAAACATAGTAGTACAAAGGTTGTCCACCGTAGTGAAGAATAACTTCCGCATCGGGATGGCTATCTTGCAATTTTTCCGCAAAGGCTTCCGCCTCGTCGGCAGTAACGTCAGCACCGTAGTACAACGTGATAACTTCCTTATCTTCCGTCATCATGCTGTCGATAAGTTCCGTTGTTACAGTTTCCATATCCTTGCCAACCTTAACAATCTTGCCCTTGTCCAAACCGATAACGTCGCCCTTTTTGATTACAAGGTTACCAACAACTGTATCGCGTACAGCGTAGGTTACTTGACCTGCATCCAAATCGGTAAATGCATCCGTCATGTTTTGAAGGTTTTCGTTCAATGGAGCATCAGCATTGTAGGCAATAACTGCTGCAAGACCTTGAGGAATATCCTTTGTTTGAAGAACGAAAATGTTGCGGTTTTTGATCAACGTACGAGATTGCTCTGCAGACAAAATGATGTTTTTGTTGTTTGGCAAAATGATAACGTTATCTGCATTGATTTTGCGCACTGCTGCTGCAATATCGTCTGCAGATGGGTTCATCGTTTGACCACCTTCTACAACTTGGTCAACAAGCAAGTCTTTGAATATTGCACTAAAGCCATCACCAGCACAAACTGCAAGCAAACCAACCTTTTTGCGTTCTGCTTCGTACTTAGCGCGAAGTTGACGGTTTTGTTCCATCATGTTTTCGATCTTAACTTTGTCCAATTCACCAAGGGACAAAGCCTTTGTCAAAGCCTTACCTGGAGTGTTGGTGTGAACGTGAACCTTTACAAGACTAAGGTCGCCAATACAAATTACGGAGTTACCAATTTCATTTAGGTAATCACGGAGTTTGTCAATATCAGTTGTTGTTGTGCGCTTTTTGAGGTTTGTGATAAAGAACTCTGTGCAGTAGCCAAAGTCCAATTCTTCCAAAGAGTCGTAGTCAACCAACATTTCGCTGTCATCGGGGAATTCGGAGCTGTTTTGGTTGCCGTTACTTTGAAGTTCGTACTCTTCGCCACCGGAGATTTCTTGATCCAAGTAGCCCATAATAAGGCCCTTGAACAATGTGATAAGACCGTAGCCACCACTATCTACAACGCCTGCGCGCTTGAGTGGTTCCAGCATATCAGGAGTTTTTTGCAAAACTTCTTCGCCCTTTTCCAAAACGTAGTTCATCAACTTTTCGATGCTGGTTGTACGTTTTGCTTCGTCAATTGCAGCTTCCGCCATACCGCGGATAACTGTCAAAATTGTGCCTTCCTTTGGTTTGCTTACTGCGCGGTAAGCAAGTTCTGCGCCTTCCTTGAGGCCGTTTGCAAATTGACGAGTGTTACAGTCGTCACACTTTGCAATAACGTTGGAAAAGCCCTTCAAAATTTGTGACAAAATAACACCGGAGTTACCTCTTGCGCCACGCAAAGCACCCTTTGCAAGTTTGTCAGCAAATGTGGACATTGATGTGTCTGTCAAAGTGGAAATTTCCTTCACAGCAGACATCATTGTCAAAGACATGTTCGTACCTGTATCACCATCGGGAACAGGGAATACGTTCAAAGCGTCAACTTTCGCTTTGTTTATTTCCAAAAGTTTACCACCAGCGATAAACATACGTTTCATCACTGAAGCGGTTACGTGAGTTTTTACTGTATGTGCAGAAGCCATTTTATGATCCTCTCAATTTTCGATAGTAATTAAAGTTTTACGCCTACCACATGCACGTCGATAGAATCAACAATCATGCCAGTGAAGCGTTCCAAACCATACTTTACTGAGTTCTTCAAACTAGAGGATACTGCGGAAATGGGCAAACCATACTTAAACTTTACAAACAAATCTACATAGATGCGGTCGCCCTTGGTTGCAATACGAACTCCTCTGCCTTTGCCGTTGCGTTTGAACAAATCAGTAAAGGAATCGGAAAAACTAAATGGAACCATCTCTACCACACCATAGCACTCCGTCGCGAAATAACTTGCCAAATTTGCAATAGCGTCGTCTGATACTGTAATTGTGCCATAGGCGTTACGTGTTCTCAATGCCATTTAATTTTACCTCCTGAATAATTATCCCATACATTTTACATTAAAATGGAATATTTTTCAAGCCTTTTTACACAAAATGCGAAATAAAATTCAATTTTGGTAATTTTTTTGATACATTTCAATTTTTTTGCAACTATTTGCTTGCCAAATTTGCAAAAGAGTGTTATTATATCTAAGCATGAAAAAGCAACAAAGCTAATTTTTTTCCTATGCGGAGGTGTTAATATGTCCAAAGTATGCGCTATTTGTGGTAAAGGCAAGATGTCCGGTAACAAGGTAAGTCACTCCAACAGAAAGACTCCTAAAACCTACAATGCCAATTTGCAAAAGGTAAAAGTGGAAATTGATGGTAAAACATCCACAGAATACGTTTGCACACGTTGCATCAGAACAGCTAACAAAGCTGACTAATCATTGCAGACACCAGCCTCGAGTTATCTCGGGGCTATTTTGTTTTACGGCAAATTTTAGACAAAAATCCAAATTGACAACAACCATTGCACTCCTTTGGTGGTAAGTCAATTTGGATATTTTATTTTGCGACAAGCAAATTTTGGCCAAAGTGTTTACAAACTTGGTCAAATAGTTGTATAATGTTACAAACCCTAAAACAAAAATAGCACAACAGAAAACTGTAACGGAGGAATTATGGAAGGTTACACTTGGGCTTTCGAGTTCGAAAATCAACTGATACTTTGGTTACAAAGTCTTGGACAAGAAGGCAGTTTTATCTACTACTTTATGCAATTTTTTACCCTGTTTGGCGAGGAATACATCCTGATTGGTGTTATTGGCCTTGTTTACTGGGGATTCAACAAACAACGTGGCGAACAACTTGCATTGTCCGTTTTGGCGGCAAACCTAACTTTCCCACTTATCAAAAACATTGTCAAGCGCACTCGTCCGTTCTTAAGCCACCCAGACATTTTGGACTTGAAGGAAGCTAAAAACATCAAGGAGAGTTTTTCCTTCCCATCTGGGCACTCGTCTGGTAGTGCTGCTACGTTTGTTGGCACGGCAATGGTAATGCGTGACGTTAAACAAAAGTGGCTACGCAAAACTTTACTGGGCTTGGCAATTGCAATCCCATTGCTTGTTGCGCTAACTCGCATGTACCTTGGTGCGCACTATCTCACAGACGTTGTTTGCGGTTTGGCAATCGGCACAGGAATGGTTTTCCTTGTAAATTGGTTGTGGAACGTTGTTCCCAACAAAATGTACATATTCTACGCCATTTTGGTAATTGGTCTTGCAGGCTTTTTCTACTGCACCACAAACGACTTCTACACCGCTTACGGCATCATGTTCGGTCTTACATGCGGTTTCTTGTTCGAGCACAAGGTTGTAAAGTTCGAAAACACCAAAACTTGGTGGCGAATTGCTTTGCGACTTTTGGGTGGCGGTATCATCTACATCGGTTTGAACACCGTTATCAAAGCAATTGTTGGCGCGATCTATCCAACATTCGAAGATGACTTCCAGTTCCAAAGATTTTTCCGCACCATCCGCTATGCTGTGATTGTGTTTACGGCAATTGGACTTTATCCAATGTTGTTCAAACCAGCCGAAAAACTCTGGAAAAAGCTTGGTTGGGTAAAGGCACCACAAGAAGTTACCGAATAACACATCAACTTGAAATTTTAGCGAAGGATTTTACCAAATAGATTATCTATTTTGTATTAGCAATTTACAAATTCGCATTGGCAATTTGTTATTTCGTCCGTTTGTTTGCTATCATAAGATTACAATTAACTTTCACTAAAACAAAAACGAGTATCCACAAAGGATGCTCGTTTTTTTGATATCTTTTTTAAGTTTAGATTTGTTACACTATTTAAGTTAATATTTGTGGTAGTTGTTATTTAGATTTCTTGCACTACTTTTTGCCTGCTACAAACCTGCCAAACAATACCCGCAAAATGCCACTAAGAAATTTTGGCGCCTTGATACATACAATTGTTGCTTTCATCACACACTCCATATTTGTTATTGTAGTATATGAACAAATGGACAAAAAAGTGCCATTTTTAGCGCAAATTTGAGCGAAATTTCAAACAACAAGCCCCTCTACAATGATTAGAGGGGCTTTTGATATTCTTATAGTTTTGTTTGATTACTTGATCAAAGCGTGCTCAAACACAGTTTTGATGTCTTCCGCAAGAATAAATTGAATTTTGTCCTTTACTTCTTGTGGGATTTCCTCCAGGTCGTTGGCATTGTCCTTTGGAATGATAACCTTTGTTATGCCAAGGCGGTATGCCGCAAGGGCTTTTTCGCGCAGACCACCAATTGCAAGCACTTTGCCACGCAATGTGATTTCGCCTGTCATTGCCACTTGGTTGGATACAGGAATACCTGTAAAAGCGGACATGATTACCGTTGCCATTGTAACACCGGCGCTTGGGCCATCCTTTGGAACAGCCCCTTCGGGTACGTGGATGTGGATGTCCGTTTGAGCAAAGCGAGTTTTGTCAATGCCGTACTCGTCGGCAAGGCTCTTAACAAGGGAGATTGCTGTGCGAGCGGATTCTTTCATAACGTCGCCAAGGTTACCGGTAAGTTGAACTTCCCCTTTGCCTTGGAACAACGTTGCGTCTACGTTCAAAGTTACGCCACCAACACGTGTCCAAGCAAGACCGCGTGCTGTGCCCACCATTGGCTCGCCCATCGCCATGTCGTCACGATGCTTTTCCAAGCCCAAAAATTCGTGGAGATTTTCCTCAGTTACAACGATTTTTTCATCAGGATTTGCAACAAGTTTCAATGCCACTTTACGGCAGATTGTTGCAATTTGACGTTCCAAACTGCGCACGCCTGATTCGCTTGTATAACGCTCGATAATTTTTGCGTAGGTTTCGTTGGAGATTTCCACAGCGCCTTCTGGAATGCCGTGCAAAACAAGATTTTTACGAAGAAGGAACTTGTTGGCAATTTCGATTTTTTCCAACTCGGTGTAGCCACTAAGTTCGATGATCTCCATACGGTCCAAAAGTGGCTCTGGGATGTCGTCGGTAGCATTTGCTGTGCAAACAAACAACACTTTGGAAAGGTCGTATGGCACTTCCAAGAAGTGGTCGGTAAAACTGAAGTTTTGTTCAGGGTCCAACACTTCCAACATTGCACTTGCGGGGTCGCCACGATTGTCCTTGCCCATCTTGTCAATTTCGTCCAATAACAAAACTGGGTTGATGCACTCCGCTTGCTTCATCATGTAGATGATTTTGCCG
The DNA here is from genome assembly GCA_017409765.1 of Clostridia bacterium. Lineage (GTDB taxonomy): Bacteria > Bacillota > Clostridia > Christensenellales > CAG-314 > Fimimonas. The sequence continues at coordinate 32,090 of JAFQSA010000009.1, forward strand.
GGGATTGCGCCAACGTAGGTACGGCGGTGACCACGGATTTCCGCTTCGTCACGCACACCACCCAAAGATACGCGCAAATACTTGCGGTCAAGTGCTCTTGCAATGGAACGCACAATGGATGTTTTGCCCACCCCTGGAGGGCCAACAAAACACAAAATTGGGCCATTGAGTTTGCCTGTGAGTTGCATTACTGCCAAAAACTCAACAATACGATCCTTGATCTTTTCCAAGCCGTAGTGATCTTCGTCCAAAATTTGGCGCGCAAGCACCAAGTCCTTGTTATCTTCCGACTCAGCTGTCCAGGGCACTTCGCAAAGCCAATCAATGTAGTTGCGGATAACCGCTGCATCGGGGCTTGTTGGGGACATCTTGGAAAGGCGGTTGAGTTCGCGTGTGGCCTTTTTTGCCACCTCTTCCGGCATGCCCGACTTCTTGATTTTGTCAAGATACTCTTGCTTTTCGTTGGCATCTTCGCCAAGTTCGGCAGAGATTGCTCTCATTTGCTCACGAAGGTAGTATTCCTTTTGGCCTGCTTCCACTTGCTTTTTAACACGGTTGGCAATGCGCTTTTCCGCTTGAATAAACTCAATTTGACCAACTGTGTAGGCACAAATTTTTTCCATGCGGACGTCGATGTTGGACTCTTCCAAAATGTCCTGACGACTTGGAAGCATTGTTACAACTTCGTTTGCCACAACGTTTGTAAAGGATAAGTAGTCGATGTGCTCGGCTGTCATTGGCTTGATATCAATCTTCAAGCGTGGCTCTGCTTTTGCAAGGCGCTTTACGTACTCAATGGTTTGCTTGTACAAAGCATCGCTGGATGCATCGTTGTTGCAGGTGTAGTCCATTGTTTCCACATCCGCCAAAAACAAGTTGTCGCTTGCTGTAAAACGTGTGATTTTTGCTCGCTCGATTGTGCGAGTAGTTACTGTCATAGATTGTTCCGTTGCATTGTCCACGGAAACAATCTCGCCAATAACACCCACTGTGTACAAGTCTTGCGCACCCTTTGGATTGGAACTTGCAGGGTCAAGTTGGCTCACCATAAAAAATCTTCCGCCATTTTCGATGGCAAAACGGATGGCATTTACGGAAATTGCACGTGCCACTTCAATTTTTGCTCGAACGTTTGGGAAGAAGAAATTTCCACGCATTGCAATTACGGGAAGGTTAGTAAAATTAGTCAAAGTAGTTACCTCTCTTGGAGTATTTATCTTTAGTTTGGTTTAATTTGTTGATATTATATAATAAAAGCCGTTTTTTAGCAACAAAATTTGATGGCATACATAACAAAAACGAAAAACAGAGAGGCTGATGCCCCATAACAAAGGTCATAAAGAAAATCCACAAAGTACTTTTGCCAACACGAGGTGGAAGGGAAATACCCCAAAAGTCAATTTTGCCGTTGAACAGAGCAAACAGAGATTGTGAGATAACCAAACGAATAAAAAAGAGCGCCATCCTTTTGGATGACACTCTTGGTGTTCAATTTAATTCTTTTAATATAATTTGTACGGTATCAGCCAGTGCAAACCTTTTCCCTAATCAAACAAATCGTTAAGAACTTCTGTAATGCTAACTTGCTCATCCTCTAATGCTTGCATAAAACATATGAGTTCTTTCGTTTCTGCGAAACCAAAATATTCAGCAATCCTATCAACATGAACATTATTCTTTAACAGTTGACAAATCGCCGTGGAACGAAAATCATTGATTGTAATCTTTCGTTTAATTCCAGCATCTCTTGAATAACCTAGTAATGCGTCATTCATTGCATCAACAGACATTCGACGACGTAGCTGCGAAATAAAGAGAGCATCCGAATCCACATTACCATATACTCGTTTTCTTATTCGAACCCATTCCTCTAACGCCCATGTGGCAAAATCACATATTTCGAGTTTTCTTGGTTGTTGTCCATCTCTTACATTTATTTCATTATTTTCTATATCTATATCTTGAATGTTTAGGTTGCTTATCTCTGATGGCTTCATTCCAACATTAGCAGCCAAACAAAATACCGCCATATCCCTTCTTGATTTCAAGGCATCTACGTTCCAATAGCGATATATTTCATCGCATATACTTTGCAACTCATCTTGTGTTAAAAGGTTAATTGCTCTTCCTTGTTTTTTAGCCTTAGCACGTTTTACAGAAAGTACAGGATTTTGGACAATATACTTCTGGCTCAACAACCATTCAAAAAAGTTTTTCAATACACTCCATCTCATCTGCAAAATCGAATCACTTTTTGTGTCCAAACCATCGTCCGCAACCTTTATTTCAGAAAAGATCAAATAATTTTCCACATCAATAGTTTTAACATACTTATAGAAGTCATCCAAAACTCTACCATGACCTAAAAAGTTGGCAAAATGTATAATGTTATTAATATACACGCCGATAGTAGTATAGGACTTTTTTTCGTTTATCAAGTACAAATAATATTCCTTAAGAATTGGCGGAAAACTTTGAAGTTTTTGTTCCATTTTTTCATAAAACCGCTTTTCCTTCTCTGATCTGCCAGACGAATTAACCATTAATGCACCCCCATACCTTTCTGATATCTACTTCTTTGAGTTTACCTAATTTCATAATATATCTTTCCGCTTAACGCCCGGACGGCTTATTTCTTGTTGTTTTATTTTTTTCAAGTCTCCAATGGACTAAAAATCCAGTCACTAGTGCAATCACAAAGACAAAAACCGTAATCCATCCATCTAATGGACTGATTGCAAAAGCAAGTACAACAATTAGTACAACAACTGCAAGCGATATCGCAATTTTAATAAGAAGCCACAACAATTCTAGCATAGATATACTACCTCCACTACTTGTACCACGTTGGCGCGTGTTAAAAGTACGGATGCGAACACCCTACTTTGTTTGCTCATTAGACAACTTCAATCCCTACAGGCACGGATTGCACCACCGAGCAATTGAAACCTTTTTGTTTGAGGGACAATGTGGCAAGTTCCGCATCCAAAGCGCTTTCGCACCAGATGTAGTAGGCGCTGCCACTACCTGTCATGTTGGGTGTGTAGCCAAGGTCGCGGGCGCATTGCAAGTAACTTTGAGCATAGCTACTGATGCTTTGGCAAGCAGGTTGAAGGTTGTTGTTTTGCAGTTTGGTATCGAAATTGCCGTCACAAAGCAGGTTGAACAGTTTTGCGCTATCGGTGTGACGTTGTTGTGGCAAACTGTCGAAGGCATTGTAGACATCAGCCGTGGACATGCTTTCCACAAAGCGAGTTAGCGCAAAGTGCAAGTCGATTGGACACTCGCCAAAGGTAACGTCGTCCCCCTTGCCTTGCATACGAGCAATGCCACCACGGAGCATAAAGGAAATATCGCTACCCAAAGTGGCACAAAGTTGGGTAATTGGCGCACTTTGCATATCCACATCAAAAAGTTTGCACATGCAGTAGATTACCCCTGCCGAATCGGCGGAAGAGCCACCCATACCAGCGCCCACAGGAATGCCCTTTTTGATGGAAATGTTAACACCAAAGGTATCAAACTGCTTTACAAATGCAACTGCCGTTTTGTAGGCGATGTTTTCCGCTGTGGGCAAAAAGCCCGTGATTTTTACCTTTTTGTCCTTGCGGGGCGTTACTTCCAACACGTCGAAGATGTTGACGGATGTAACGACACTATCCAACGGATGGAAATTACCCACCTTGGGAAAGACGTTCAAAGTGAGATTAAGTTTTGCGTAAACTTTTACCTTCATGGTAGCATTATAACACAAAACAAGAGTATTGACAAGATTTGATTTGTGCCAAAGTGGCAATATTGCCTGCAAATTTAGCAAAATTGTGCAAAAATTTGCCCTTTGCAACAAAAAAAGCCCTTCAAACTGAAGGGCAATTTGTATTTTTAGATTTTGTTGAAAACCACAATGCGAGCGTCCGCTGTTAGTGGGTTGGTCAACTCGGGGTTGAGAGCCAAAATCTCCTCCGTGGACATGTGCAAGTTTTTGCCAAGAGTCCACAAGTCTTCCCCCTTGTGAGCAAAGTAGATTTGCAATGCGGGCAACTGAGTTTTGTCGAAGGGAACACTTTCCGCCTCGGTGATGACAAAGTAGGTTGCATCGCGGAAGACGTTTGCTCGGATGCACAACGTAACATTTGCTTCCAATGTGCCGTTATCTTCCAAAGTGAAGTTAGTAACCACAACATTTGCGCAAATTGTGCTGTTTGCATCAATGCCCTTGGCATCAATCTTTTGAGAAAATGGAATTTCCAACAACTCGCTTTCCGTTTGCTCGCCGTGGTAGATTGCCGTTGCGTACACAATGCCATCCACCGTGAAGCAATCGGCACCAACACTACTTTTTGTTACAATTGCCGACACGTTTACGGCAGTTTGTAGCTTTTTGTCCTCATCCTTGGGCAAGTTAACAGAGAAAGTGCGCTCCGCACAAACTGTTTGCAAGGGCAAAGTTGTTGTAATTTGTTGTTTTTGCAGGTTGTAGTCACAATCGGCGGAGTAGCAATCGGTAACAATTTCCACGCCACCAACAAGGGTGTTTTCCAAACTAAGGTTGCAAGTGATATCCGCCAAGAAAACTTTGTTGCCTTCCTGAGTGATATCCAACCGAACTTTTGTTGTTCGCACCGAAACAAGCAACTGCAAGTTTTTGCAATTGATGTTGCTTGTGTCCACTTCGCGCTCGAAATCGAACGGCAAACTGTCGGTGTAGATGTTGCCGTCACTTGTGTAGGTAAGTCGCACCGTCGCAATACCCTTTAGGTGCAATGCACCATCGGCAAAGTAGTGGTCGGAAAGGCACACGCAACTTTCCGCAAGTAGCACGCCTTCGATGGGGTGTGTTGCAGTAAGTTCCTCGTCCACAACAAAGGGGATTTGCGCAATGTCCACACTTTGCGCAAGGGAAACGTTCTCTTTGCAGGCGTAGATATTTTCCCCTCCAACAAGGCAATTTACACTTTGTGGGAAGTAGCCAAAAACGGCAATTTCCAACAAGATTGCAAGCATGGCTGTGTTGGCATTTGTGTCCACTTTTGTGTCGATTGTAACAACGTCAAAAAGCAGTTTTGTATCCGACATTAGCAGGTCGTTTTGCACGTCCGCTGTGAAGTCGGCATTGTAGTTGGAACTTACCAAACCCATGCCGTCATTGTACAAAAATTTGATAAGAGTTTTGCCGTAGAAAGACGCGCTACCATTGGTTGTGTCGTAGGAAACAATAGCGCTTTCGCTACCAACGGAAACAACACTAGCAATTTCCTTTTTGACGGAAATTCGAACATTTACTGTTGTTTGCAGTTTGGTTACAAATTGTTTGGTAAAATAGTTAACGTTTTGAAATTGCAAATTGGACATATACATTCCCCCTTGGTCGTGATGGTATCAATGTACTATACGCCACAAGAAGCCAAGATATGAACAAAATTTGAAGACACAACTTGATGTTGACAAATTTAGTCAAAATACCGTTTTTTGCGTAATTTTGCCCCCATTATGCCTTAAAATATCAAAATATATACTACTATGTGTGTAATAGTATATCAGTTTTGGGCTATTAGGGCGGAAAATTAGCAATTTTGTGCCCTGTAAGCAAATTGAAGAAAGATTGAAACAAGACAAAATTTTTCTAATTTGTGAGCAAATTTCTCATGTTGCGGATTGCTCAGTTAAGGCAACTTCTCCACAAATCATGTCTACATACGAGCAACTGATTCGGTCAAAAATCTCCCCTGCCACTTCCACAACAAACACGTTTGGATGCACTTCCGCAACAACGCCTTTGCACTTCAAAATGCGATTTCGCCCTTTGTTGAGTTTGACAAGGACCTTGCGCCCAGAAAGACGCGACACCAACTCTTTTGCCTGTTCAATTGTTAGATGCTTTTTCATACAAAAAGTATTGCCAAAATTTGCCGTAAAAATACTGACGATTTTTTCATAAAAGTCCACTAAAAATTGTCCAAATCAGCACGCCTTTTTGCCTAAAACTAACTCACAAATCCGGCAAATCTTTTACCAATTTCTAACCCAAAGTTCAAGATAAATTTCCCAATTTACAACTAGTTTTACAGCGCAAAATTCCGTCACTTTGTAGAAGTAAATTTATCACTCTTTCAACGATAAGTTTCGCCACCTTGCACCACCATTTTGGCAAAAGAAAATGCCCACCATTTTTGGTGAGCATTGATATTTTGTTAGTCTTCGTCGTCGCCCAAATCTTCGTCATCTTCGTCATCATCGAAGTCTGTTCCAAAGTCGTCAATAAAGTCGTCGTAGTCGTCCAGTTCGATATCCATGTTTTCTTCGTCTTCGAATCCGTCATCTTCGAACTCTTCGTCATCGCGGAGTTCGTCAAGAGGAATTTCCGTCGCATCGTCAAGACCATCGTCGGTATCGTCATCATCCAAGTAAGTGCGCCAAGAGTCGTCATCTTCGGAGTCTTCGCTAACTAGTTGCGCTTGATGAGCAAGGCAGTTTTCGCACATTTCCTCTTCCATGCCGATGTATGCAGTTTTGCAAATTGGGCAAAGTTTTAGTGGTTCGTCATCGTCGATGATGTCGTCCAACAAAACAATTTTTGTATCAAGTCCCAATTCGGACTTGCAAACATCGCACATTTCCTCGTCAACGGGGATGTAGTTGAGTTCGCATCTGGGACATTTTTTGTATTTTGCATTTGCCATTGTGAGTTTCTCCTTTGATAGGACTTTTATGCGCAATAATTTATCATTATTATTGCAAAAAGTAAACTATTTTTACTATGTTTTTTAGATTATTTTGATTTTTTGCAAATTTTTTGTTGTTTACACTACTTTACAAAGTCGATTGCAATGTAGTCGACGTCGCAAACGTACTCCAATTGATACTTCAAAGCCAAATTTTCCGATGCAACGTTACCTTTGACAATTGTTGCATAGGGGATGTCGCCATTTGCGATCACTTGGTTGGTTAGATGTGTCATAACTTCCAATGCGTAGCCCTTTTTGCGGTGTTCCGGCAAGGTGTAGAGCATGCCAAGGGACTTTTCCAAGTGCAACAAACACCAACAAACGGGCTTGTCGTCCACGTACAAGGCAGAAGATGGATGCATATTCAACAATGTGATAACGTCTTCTGGAGAGGCGTAGTCGGTGCCTTGCGCCACCAACGGGGCAAATTCCTGCCCAATACTGCGCAAATCGCCTTGGCATTGGTAAGGCAATGGCTTGCCATTCCACACATACAATCCACACGTCACGCGATAGCCAAACTTGTACTTTGTTGCAAGGTAGTTGGCAACTTTGGAGGAAATCATCCTAAACTCAGCATAACAATTGGAAAAACTGCCGACAAACTCGTCCACAAAATCCAAGTCTTCCGATGCGATTGTGCACTCGTAAAACTTTCCGTTGTGGGCAACAGTTGCGTAACTATCTCCGCTTTGATACAAATCCACATTGGGCATTGCAGTAAGATAGCCGTGTAAAATTAGTGTTTGAGGGCAGTCCTTGAACTGCTTTAGTAACTTTGGTGTAACATTTATTTTTTGCATAGCGCGCACATTATATCAAATAGAAAAAAGTTGTCAACCCCTTTTGCAAAAATTTTAAGATTTTTTTCTACAAACACCCCAATATGTTGACCGCAAGCATAATAAATGCTAAAATAATTAGCAAGTTGATACAAAGGAGGCGGACAAATGAAGAGATTTGTCATTGGTATTGCCGGTGGAACAGGTTCTGGCAAAACTACCGTTGCTCGCAAACTAAATCAGGCTTTCAAAAATGATTCGGTAATCCTTTCCCACGATTACTACTACAAAGATATCTCACATCTTACCTTTGAGGAAAGATGCCTTGTTAACTTTGACCATCCAGACTCATTGGATACCGAGTTGCTTGTTGAGCACATCAGCAAACTCAAACAAGGCGAGTCCATCATGCACCCAACCTACGACTTTTCCAACCATTGCCGAAATGACCAATGGAAAAAGGTCGACAGCGCAAAAATCATCATTGTGGAAGGCATTTTGATCTTTACAAACAAGGCACTTTGCGACCTTTGCGACATCAAATTGTTTGTTGATACCGATGCGGACGTAAGATTTATTCGCCGTTTGCGCCGTGACACAAACAAACGTGGACGCAGTGTGGAGTCGGTTGTAAACCAATATCTCTCCACAGTAAAGCCCATGCACGAGCAATTTGTTGAGCCATCCAAGTCCAAAGCCGACCTAATCATCCCCGAAGGTGGCCACAACACCATTGCCATCTCCATGATTACCGATGCAATCAACAAAATGATTTCTCAAAAGAGCTAAACATGAACATTTCTTTGAAAGGCGCGCGAAATACTCGTGATCTTGGCGGAATTGTCACACCATTTGGCACAATTTGCCCCAAAAGATTGATTAGAAGCGGTCATTTGGGCAAAATTACTGCCGAAGATGAGCAAATTTTGCTACAAAACAACCTTGCACGAGTAATCGACTTGCGCACGACTACCGAACAAGCAAACACGCCAGACGTGCAAATTGGTGGCGTCGAGTACGTAACAATCCCCATCATCAGCGCAACAACCTTTGGTATCACCTACGAAAAGTCCACTGGTGAAGAAATTGGTCAAATGCTACAAGCGGGAATACAACGCATGCTTGACCGCGGGGACAATCCCGAAAATCACTTAGAAATTTTGTACAAAAAGTTTGTAAATGAACCAATTGGACGCAAGGGATACGGCGAATTTTTGAAATTACTTGCCAACAACCCCGTACAAGGTGCAACACTTTGGCACTGCTCTGCCGGCAAGGACCGCGTTGGCACTTGCACCGCTTTGCTTTTGCACTGTTTGGGCGCAAGCCGAGAGCAAATCATGGCCGACTACATGCTGACAAACAAACAAAGCAAAGGCTTTGTAGATATGGTACTTGGCAAAATCCGCGGGAAGTTGGACGACTATCAAATCTCCTTGATACTGGGCATGCTTTCCGTAAAAGAAAGTTACCTAACATCCTTTTGGATGGAAATTGAATCTCGCTACGGCAATGCGGACAATTTTATTGCCGAATGTGGCGTAACACAAGATGATATACAAAATCTACGCAAAAACTATCTCAAATAATACAAAATGCGATGAAAATATCGTCCAATAAAACTTTATGACATCAAAAAAGAGTAGCAAATTTGCTACTCTTTATTTTTTTTGTTATAAAGTACAGTAAGTTACACTTCTAAAAAATTTTTTGACTTAAATAGATCGACAAATTGGAATTTGTCATTTGTAATATTTATCTATACCACCGTATCCGACGATTATTTTCCCTTCACGAGTCTTTTTTATAAAACTTTCGAGGCGTTTTTTGAACTCGTCGGGACGTTTTCTTGCCGCATCTATATAGGCAACGCGAATGCGTTTGTATGGCTCGGATAATTTCACATAGTTTTTCCACGCAACCATATCTGATTTTATGGCATCAAGTATATCGCTTGGGAAGATGTAAGGGGCGCGAATGATGGGCAACACGGCTTCTCTCACACTTGGGTGGATCATACCGCGCTCGTCAAGCCAGATCAGCCGTTCAATATTCGGTCGGGAATAAGGACTGCCTTTCTTTCTCG
>JAFQSA010000010.1 GCA_017409765.1 Clostridia bacterium
GGAATTTGTGCAAAACGCGAAGTTGTTTGAAAAGTTGTACGCACAAATTGAAGGTTTGTTGAGCGTGTTGAAGATTTACACCCATGTGCGCTGCAAAGCAGTTGAGGGAGTAGCCTGCAACGTCGCTGATGGGCTTTTCGATGGTTTGTGGTACAACGTAGTTGAACATTACGCCCTCACGTAGACCGCTACCACTTGCAATAATCTTGGAAAATCCCATGTGCTCGATTGTTGCCTTCATAACTGCCAAAGCGCTGTGGAACACGTCGGCACGCGCGGAACTCAAGCCCTTGATACGGCGTTTTTTGTCCAAATCAAGTGGACGAATCATATCGTAGACGTAGTTGAAATCTTCCACATCCATGTTGTAGTTGTGAACCATATCTAGTGGGTACTTTTTAACTTTGCGGATGATGCGCGCAAGGTTACGACAACTACCGCCAACACCAATAAGTTGTGCATCGGGGTCGATTTCCTTGAACCACTCGACAGTTTCCAATTGTTGCTTTACAAACTCTACCATTTGGTCGGCGCACTCTTCGGGAGATCTGTCGGGACTAGCAAACATGTTTGCAAGTGTTACAGCGCCAAAGTCGAAAATTTGTGTGTGCAAAATGTTGCGACGGTTGTAGTACACAAACTTTGTGGAGCCACCACCAATTTCCATGATAAGTCCGCGTGGAATGTCCATGGTGTTGATAACACCTTGGTAAACGTAGTTTGCTTCCTCCTCTTCGGAAACGGCTGTGATGCGTAGTCCTGTTGCGTTGTAGACGTCAGATAGGAAAGTCTTTTGATTGCTTGCTTTGCGCACAGCGGCTGTTGCCACTGCCAAAATTTGGTTAACGTTTTTGATAGCACAAATTTCCTTGAAAGATTTCAAGGTGGCGATTGCTTGCATGATACGCGTTTGTTTGAGGCTGCCGTCCGCTTCCGTTTCGCCAAGGCGCACCGCCTCGCGATGTTCTTCCGCTACGATGAAGTAGCCCCCTTCAAGTACGTCGTAAATTACAAGTCTGGCTGTGTTGGACCCAAGGTCAATAAGTGCAACTCTATCCATAGTAAGTTCCTCTTGGGCAATAGGCAAAAATCCGCCTACTACCTATTATATTTTATCGCAGTAATTATACCATATAAAAACGGCCTTGAAAAGGGGGTTTTGAAAAAAAGTTTGAAAAATTTTGAAATTTTTTTTGAGGTTTTTGTAATAAGTTGCTGTAATATGCAACAAAATGACAGCATTGTGTTAGTATTTTGGGGTGTTTAGAAAAAAGTTGTCCAATGTTCATTTTTGACGAGCAACAAAAAAGACCGACCAAACGGCCGATCTTTTGGTTGTTTTTGATGATTTTTGACCATCAAATTGGATGCTAAAACGAACAAAAACGGCAAATTTTTTGATGTGTTTTTCGTGATTTTGCTGACAAAAACTACTCAAATTTTTTGCGTTTTGTGTAATTTTGTTAGACAAAACTGTGCAAATTGTTGATATGCTTTGCAACGTTTTCAATAAAAACTACGCAAATTTTTTGTATTTTGCGGTGTTTGTTTGCACCAAATTTGCACTACTTTTGTAGCCAAATTTCCGCTTTAGGCATTGGCAGTTTTTACCAAGGTGCGCAAGTTTTTGGAGGACAAAGCGAAACTTCCCATTGCAAGGACGATTGCAAGGTCAACAAGCACGTACAAGTTGTACACAAGTGTCCAAGTCATGGCTGTGTAGCCCTCGTCAATGGGCGCCCAACTGTAAAATACAAAGTAGCCGGAAAGTGTGTGGGCAAGATATCTTAGCAAAATTGCAATGGTTGTGCCTACGCAAAACTCAGCAACAAGGTTGCCCTTCAAAAATTTGAAGTTACGAGCAATGCCTGCCACACCAATAGCACCAAAGGCGATTGGGTAGTCAATCAGCACTTGAACAGGTTGGTAGAATTGTGGGGATTGCACAAATTGCAAAAGTCCGTAGACAACACCAATAATCACACCACGGCGAGTGCCAAACATGTAGGAGTAGAGTGCCAATGGCAACAGACTTGCAAAGGTAACACTACCGCCTTGGGGCATGGAAAAGAATTTGATGTAGGACAATGCAAAGGACAATGCCACACAAACTGCGCCAAAGGACAATGATTTTGTGTCGAACTGGGCATCTTTGTCGCCAAGGAGCGCTAGCACCACAATGATTGCTGTGAGCACCACCGTCAAGATGACAAACAATGCGTTTTGGTTGTTAATTGGGTTGTACCACTCGTCCACGGTTGGGGCGAAAACCGACATCAAAATTGCATACAACACAAACGCGATGGCAAAGCCAAGCGCTGTCCACTTGGTAGCGGATGGTTTGCACTTTTGCAAGAGGCGACAAACAACAACGCCAACGATAACGATGGCAAACATGCCCATCACAACCCAGAAATTTGTGTCGAAGGACTCTTCCAGCACCTTGATGGTAACCTTCAATAGTCCCAACAAACCAATGGTTGCAACGGAGTAGCCGATGACGATGCCCAAAATAGTTCTGCGACCTTTGGCAAGGTCCACTTCCGTTTTGTTGCGAATTGCAATGGCGTAGATGACGATGCCAACGGCCAAAGCAATGGTGAGGTAAAGGGCGATTGTGGACAAAAAGTCCAAGGTGATATCCAATTTTTCGGCGATTTCGCCATTGGATGCGCCCAACTGTTGTAGTAGTTCTAACATTTTGTTTTCTCCTTTGCCGGGAAAGAGAACGGCGATGGCACAAAAAATGGTTGATTAGACAAGCCCTATCCGTCAGTCGTACAACTGCCATTTCTCGCAAACGCAGTTTGTATCGACGCTTTGGCTACACCCTCTCAGTCAGCGACCGCTGACAGCTCTCCCAAAGTGAGAGCCTTTCACAGGACTGTTTGCTTTACGCATTGCGTTCCCAAGTGAGTGACTATTGGGCAGACAAAGATCAACCAGAGTTGTGACAGAGCCGTAAGAAAAAAAGCCTTTGTACAAAGCGTACAAAGGTCCCAAAGTTCTTCCGCGGTTGCGGAAAAAATATGATGGCTTTCCTTACGCAAGTACTAACTTGACAAGTTCAAAGGGACTCTCTCAGCCGAGTTTCTCGGCACCCCCAGCGAGGATATGATACTACTTTTTTAGTGAGTTGTCAACAGGTTTTTGAAAATTAGATGATATGCCTAAAAATAGGTTTCATCAAATGCGGAACGTAGTGGAGTAGTTCCTCAATCACGCAAAATTGCGCGTACAATTGGGTGTAGTCCTCGTTTTCCGCATAGGATTGCGCTTCGGCAAAGCGAAGGTTAAGTTCGTACACGTCGATGTGCGGGAGCATCAGTTCGCTCAGTTCCCTCAACTCCATCCACTTGTCGCGAAAGGCGTTGTAGTCCTGTACAGTTAACTTTTCCTCCTGGCAAAGGGACATCATTTGCGTGCACTCGTTGGCTAGTTGCTCGTACTGTTTGGAAAGGCACACCACCTCCAAAATACCACAGGTAAGCACCAGTACAAGGGCAATTAGCCCCGCCCAGATGTTTTTTGTCATAGTCGTTTTACCTCCACGTTTTTGAAGGAAATTGGCCTGTGCTTGGTTTGCAAGGTCATGCGGTTGTTTTCGTCAATGGCAAGGATTACAACGTTTTTGACGTTGATACGCTCCTGACGAAGGAGCAACTGCAAACTTGCCTTGTCAAAGTTGTGTTGTGTTATTTCCTCGTCGTTCCACTTGCCCTGCTCAATCACAACAATGGGCAATGTTTGTTGCCTGTTTGTCATGTTTTTGTTGGGGATGACTGTCAGTTGGCCGTTTGTTTCCATGATGCCGTAGGTAATTTCCTCCAGCGAAAAGTACTCGGCGGAGCGCATGGATTGCAAGATGTCGCCAACGGTCATGTTAAGACTGTTTAGCGCTTGCACGTCGATGCCGTGGGAGTCGATTACCATCACCGGTTTACCGTTGATGACAGTTTGCATCTTTTTGTTTTTGGAAAGTAGCAAGATGGCTTGGTGGATGACAAACATCGTCAAGATTGCAACAATACCAAAAGTGATGGGGATGGATCTGTCCGCCATGGGGATGCACGCCAGTTCGGAAATGACCAGCGTTATGACAAGTTCAAAAGGCTCCATTTCGCCAATTTGGCGCTTGCCCATCAGTCGCATTGTAAAAAGCAGTACGGCAAAAAGTATGATTGCCCTCAAAAATACTATTATCATACCTTTAGTGTGGCGAAAGATTGCAAAATTATTCAAGCAAATTTGTGTTGGCAAATTTTGTGCCAAGCGGATGTTTTGCTCGTCAACAATATGCAAAATTTGGCAAATAGTAAACAAAAGTGAAATATTTTTTGCAAAATATTGGTAAATTCAGCAAAATTTAAGGCACTGGGGTGTACTATTATATTGTAACACTTGCCAAATGCGCAGTTTGCTACCAACAAGTACAGCGCAGTTACTATCGATAGAGGGTATCATGAAGGAAAACACAGCAAAAAAGAAAAAACACCCCTTCTTTAACTTTGTAAAGGCGGTTGTTAGAATTTTCAAAAGAAAGCAAAAGGTGGTTTACCTTGGCGACAAAGTGGAAAAGTCCTCGTTGATACTTAGCAATCACGTGGGGGCATCGGGGCCAATGTCCTGGGAACTGTACCCCGAGTTTTCCTTTAGGTTTTGGGGAACGTACCAAATGAATGGCAATCTAAAGATGGTGTACCAGTACCTTTCGGTTATCTACTTCCACCAAAAGAAGCATTGGCCATTGTGGTTATCGCGCATTTTTTGCTTGATTGCCGCGCCCGTGATGAAGGGAATTTACCGCGGATTGGAGGTTATTTCCACCTATCCCGACGTGCGACTCAAGAGCACTATCACAACAAGTTTGCAACTGATTGAAGAGGGACACAACATCATCATTTTCCCCGAGGACTCGTCGGTGGGCTACTTTGACCAAATGACAAAGTTTTTTGCCGGATTTTTGTTTTTTGCAAAAATTTGTTACAAACACGGCCACGACGTGCCGATTTTTGTTTCCTACTACCACCGCAAGAAAAACACTACCGTTATCGACAAACCCATGCGATACACCGAGTTGCTGGAAAAGTACAAGGGACTTTCCGACGTGGAAATATCCAAAATTTTGTTGGATAGATGCAATCAACTGGGCGAAGAGATACAAGCTGGCAAGTACAAATAACAACTACTACTACACCATAGGGAGCAACCACACAAGGGTTGTTCCCTTTTTTGATGGGCGCAAAAGTTTACAAAAACTTGGCACGCCACCACCAAAGGTTGAGTGGACAGGTTGCAACAATTTGATTTGGGTTGTTGCAGTTGCAAAATACATCAAACAATTTGCGCACAACATGTGTAAATTTGTTTACAATTTGAAAATAAAGATGTATACTGTGTTTGCAAAGTTGATATCGCGCGTGAAGTGTTACGTTTAGGAAAAGGCGTAAACGAAAGGGCTCATCCGTCCTGCGGTGCGATATTTAGTCCGTTGCAAAAGAGTTTGTTTGGTTGCATTTGCCAAACGCGCTTGTTTTGTTACTAAGTTGGCAATCTTTGCTACAATGTGGAATTGGCCGTTGTGTTTTTGGCAAAATTGCTTTGGTAACAATCCCACAATTTGTAGTGTGCCAATGTTTTTTACGGACTGCTTTTGCAAAAACGCAAAAGGAGTTTTTTTTATGAATAGAACATTGAAGATCACTTGCACGGCAATGCTGACGGCACTTTCCGTTGCGCTAAACTTTTTGACAATCCAACTGACGGGTAGTTCGTCGCTTAGTTTTGTTATGGCAATTTGCATGATTGCCGGCATCTACCTTGGGGTTGTGCCTGCGCTTGTTGTGGGATACGTTGGCGATTTGATTGCACACCTGATACACCCCTACGGACCATACAACTGGTTTATCGCTTTGTCTGTTGCGCTTTGGGGCGTGATTTGCGCCGTTGTGTACAAACTGCCACTAAAAAGTCGCTTGGTAAAACTGGTTATTTCCTCGGCAATTTGTTTTGCGCTTTGCAACTGCTTTTTGAACACGTTTGGCTTGTGGCTACAGTACCAAGCGCACCTTGAACCAGGGCTTGTTGGCTTGATTGAGTTCATCAAAAACGGCGCGCAATTTGACAAAAGTTTTGGCGTGTACCTGCTTGGCCGATTGCCTTTTATAGCAATCAACATTGTGGCAAACACCATTGTTGTGGGCATCATCCAACAAACAAAAGTACTAGACAAATTGCTTGTGCAGTTGAACAATAACAAAGCAAACTAAAAAACATCAAAATAACAAAAGAGAGACGAGTTTCGTCTCTCTTTTTTTGCATATTTGAGTATTTTTTGGGGATACGTGGTGTGTTTTTGATAGTTTTGCCATCAAGTTTGTCGCCAAAAGTTTGACGTAGATTTCCACAAAATTGCAAGTGGCAAACACCTGCACTACTTGACAAGTTCTTGCGCCAAAGTTTTGATTTGGCACTTGTTTTGTTCGTTTACTGCGGACAAGATTTTTACTTCCATTTGGCAAGGAGTAAGGTTTTTGCATTTTTCCAACATACCCTTCATAACCTTGGTTGCCATGGGCGCCCAACTGCCGTTTTCGATGAAGGCAACTTGTTTGTTTTGGAAGTTGTGTTCCACAAGTGTTGCGATAAACTCGCGCATAAATGGGAAGACTTCGCCATTGTAGGTGGTGGTTGCAAACACAATTTTGCCGTATCTAAAAGCATCTTCCACCGCTTCTGCCATGTCGCAACGAGCAAGGTCGTTAACAACAACTTTGGGGCAACCTGCAACTTTTAGTTCTTGTTCCAACAGTTCAACTGCCTTTTTGGTGTTGCCGTAGACGGACGTGTAGGCAATGACAACCCCTTCGCTCTCCACACCGTAGGTTGACCAAACGTTGTACAAGTTGAGATAGTAGCCAAGGTTATCTTGGAGAATTGGGCCGTGAAGTGGGCAAATGGTTTTAACGTCCAATGCTGATGCCTTTTTCAACAACGCTTGCGCTTGCACGCCATACTTGCCTACGATGCCAAAGTAGTAGCGACGAGCCTCGCACGCCCAATCTTCCTCCACGTCCAATGCGCCAAACTTGCCAAATGCATCAGCAGAAAAAAGTGTGCCTGTAGCGCTTTCGAAACTAACCATAACCTCCGGCCAATGCACCATTGGAGCCATAACAAACGTCAAGGTATGCTCGCCAAGGCTCAATGTGTCCCCTTCGGTAACGACAACTTTGCGCTCGGCAAAATCGGTACCGAAGTAGTTTTTCATCATGGCAAAAGCGCGCGCGTTGGAAACAATCTTGGCATGGGGATATGCTTGCATAAAGTGCTCAATGCTACCGGAGTGGTCCGGCTCCATGTGTTGCACCACGATGTAGTCAACGGTGTTTTGACCAAGTTTGCCTTTGATGTTGGCTAGCCACTCGTCGCAAAAACGCGCGTCTACGCTATCGATTACGGCAACCTTTTGGTCCAAGATAAGGTAAGAGTTGTACGCCATGCCATTGTGTACAATGTATTGACCTTCGAAAAGGTCGATTTCGTGGTCGTTAACGCCCACGTACTTGATGTTTTGTGATAACATTTCTCCTCCGTAGTACACTTTGATATTGTTAAAATTATACCACAAATTGCAAAAGTTTATCAACAAATTGATGGCAATATGCATCAAAAAATAAAAAAGAGAGATTGTCAAAGCAATCTCTCCTTTGCATTTGTTTTAGATGTGTTATGTTGGTAACCCTCAATGTTGCGTTTACCAATTTTCGAGGTTATCTTGCAAAAACAGTTGCAAGTCGTACACGTCGCCGTGAGGGATGTGCTCCCAAGGCAAATTGTGCTTGTTGATGAGTTGGTCTGTCACCAAAAATCCCTTGATGCCAAGTTCTTGCGCAATCATATCCTCCAAAACGTCGTTGCCCACCATGATACACTCGCTTGCATCCAAATGGAACTTTTGCAAGATATCTTGGTAGTAGGCAATGTTGGGTTTGCAAAAACGAGAGTTTTCGTAGGTGGTATACATTGCGAAATCATCAGGATTTAGCCCTGCCCAACGGATGCGTTGGTTTGTTGCCGTTTGTGGGAAAAATGGGTTGGTGGCAATGATGATGCGAAGTCCAAGTTGTTTCAATTTTTCCATCAAAGGTGGCACTTTGGGGTTGAAACCGCAGGCACTTTTGGCAAGAGCAAAACCACTTTGGTAAAACTTGGCAAAGATTTGTTCGTCTGTGCGCTTGTCTTGGCCGTACACTTGGGTGTAGACATCCCAAAACACCTGCTCGTTGGTCTTTGTGCCGTCGTTTTCCACCATGGCTTTGGTGCCCGCCCAAACCGTTTGAATGAGTTTTTGTGGGTCGTAGCCAAAGGGCGCCATTGTTTTGGCAAGTCCGCCCATGTACGTTTTTATGAACGCATCTTCGTCCATTGGCAACAACGTGCCGTCCAAATCAAACAAAATTGTTGTGATCATTGTTATGTTTTCCTATGGCATTACCAAATAACAATACGCTTTTCGGGTGCGATGTACATTTGGTCGTTTTCCGTAACGCCAAAGGTTGTGTACCACTCGTCAAAGTTGCGTGGTGGCATGTTTGCGCGCAAAATGCATGGGCCGTGTACGTCTACGGAAAGGAGCAGTTGAGAGTACTCGGGTTTTGCCTTTTGGCACCAAATTTTTGCCCAGTTGAAGAAGTACTCTTGGTAGTTTGCGCCAGATGTTCTGCCCATGATGTCCAGAGTTACTGCAACGCCACCATTATCCGCCATGTTTTCGCTAACGATAAATGCGCCGTTAACCTTGCCCCAAGGAAGTTCGATACCATCAAATTGTTCAATCATTTGTTGAACCTTTGCCTCAAAGCGCTTGAAGTCGTCCTCCGTCCACCAGTTGTTGATGTTGCCGTTTTCGTCGCACTTAGCACCGTTGCTGTCGAACGCGTGGGAGATTTCGTGGCCGATAACCGCACCAATACCACCCAAGTTTTCGCTACGAGATTGTTTCAAGGAGTAGAATGGCGCTTGCAAAATTGCAGCGGGGAAGGTGATATCGTTGACGGATGGATCGTAGCAAGCATTTACCATGTGGCCAGGCATTGCCCACTTTGTTGGATCAGTTGGTTCGTCAAGTTTGGAAAGTTCGTCCAACTCGCGAATTTCTCGAAGAGCAACAACGATATCAAACAAGCTGTCCTCTGGGTTGAACACAAGCTTTTGGAATACATCTCGAACTTTGTCGGGGTAGCCCATTTTTACGCCCATCTTGGAAAGCTTCAAAATTGCTTTTTGCTTTGTTTCTTCGCCCAAGATGTCGTTTGTCAAAATGCGCTTTTTGTAGGTATCGATGATTTGGTAAACAATTTCCGTAATATCGCGCTTAGCTTCCTCGCCAAAGTACTTTTCGCCATAGTAGATACCAACTGGTTCGGAGAACAATCCAGATGCAAGGTTGTAAGCAAACTTGTCGATGGATTGCATTTCGGCAATACCCATCAATGCACGACCATAGGCACCACCCAAATTGCGAAGTTCTTCGCTAAGATATGAGCAAGCTTCCAAAAGGCCTGTAACGTAAGCCCAGTGCTTGATGAGCTCGAGGTTATCTTGGTTGACAACTGTTGCAAATGCACCAAAATATCTTGGTTCGGTAACAACGATGGTTTGTGGGATGTGTCCAAACAAATCTGTCAAAACCTTGGCAAAGTCCATTGTGCCAAGCATATCGATTACTTCGTTTGCTGGCATTGGGTTGTAGATAGCGATGTAGTTGGACCACTCTTCGCTGGTCTTGACAAGTACACCAAGCATTTCGTCAAATGCAAGTGTATCAGCAAGGTACTTTTGTTGGTCTTCGGCGGACAAATCCGTTTGAGCCAAAACGGCTTTTGCAACGCCCGCCCAAATGCCCAAAATTTGTTGCTTGGTAGCTTCCATTTCTGGTTTGTAGTAGGATGCATCGGGCAAAATTACGCCAGGGCCTTGGATGTGAACAAGGTTTTGCTTGGAGTTTTTCATGTCCGTCAAAACGCCAATACGGAAGGGCAATGGCATGCTCTTTGTTGTTAGAGATGCAAACAAACGAGAAAGGTCGTCCATGTTGTGGATTTCATCCAACTTTGCAAGCATCTTCAAAGCGGGAGCAATGCCGTCCTTTGCCTTTTTGTCGGCATCCTTTGCAATTGCGTAAAGTTCGCATGCGCGACGCATAAAGTCGTTGGGGTAAGCCTTGGTTTGGGACATTTCCTCAAACTCGCCCATCATGATTTTTTCCACAGCGTCAGCAAGCTCTGCAAAGCCACCTGCCATGGGTTTGTCGGCAGGGATAACAAGTTCTTCCAACTTTTGTTGGTTAACGTAGGTGTACAAATCGTCTTGAATTCTAATGTTTTCCATAGTGAACTCCTAAAAAATAAATTTGATGGTACAATTATACCACACAATTGGCAAAATGCAATAGCGTGGTAGTTAATTTTACTAAACTATTTGGATATATTCCACAACCACTAGGGGAATTTGGGTTAAAATTCCCTTGAAAGATTACATTTGTAACAAAAAAGAGGCATCGCAAGATACCCCTGTGTGTTTGATAGATTTTAGCCGAAGGAAAGTGAACGGACAAAGCCGATGACAACATCCAATGCGCTGATGATAAAGGCGCCAATGTAGGGTATAGCGTAGATAAATGCACCAAGGACAATAGCACCAATGGAATCACCAAAGCTCATAGAACCAAAAAGTCCCAAAATTCCGCCAATAACACAAATGCCACCAATAATTGATGTAACGATATGGCCAACGCATGTCAAAATATAGAAAACAATTCTGATCACGTACAAAACAAGTACGATTGGCAACGTGACAATCCACAAAAGTAGTCTAATCAAAAACATAGTTTTCTCCCAATTAATTGTATTGAACACATTATACCACAATGTGCAAAATGTGTCGACAAAATTGTTGCAACAAATTTTGACAAAATATAACTAAACATGCCAACGTGAGTTGACAAAAACTACGACATCCTACAAAATTGCACCACTTGAACAATTGTTTGACAAAACATACACTTGACTTGTTTGCGCAAGTTTAGTATAATTTGATGGCAAAACAATTTTGCACAAAATACAAGATTTATTTAACAAACAAATGCGCCTGTAGTCTAACTGGATAAAACAGGGCCCTCCGACGGCCCCGTTCTGGGTTCAAGTCCTAGCAGACGCACCAATAAAATAAGGCATACCAACTATATGGTGTGCCTTTTTTTCGTGGATACGTGGTGTTTTTTTGAAAAATTTTGCCTTTATAGGCGGGAGGGGTACCCCATCCCCTACGGTAGTTGCGTTACAGTTTGACAGGTTGAATTGCACCTAACTTTGCGGAAATTTTGTTGATAATTTTCCAATTGTGAACTGAACACTTCCACTTGCGAACAGGTTTAGTAGCCCAAGGTTTCAGCAACGCGCTTTGCAAAGGTTTCGATACAAACGTAGTAGATAACGAAAAATACCGTCATGATTAGTCCGCGCGCCCAGCCCCAAACAAACCAAGAGCCAATGGTAAAGATAAGCGGTACGCTAAACGCGATGGCAATGGACAGTTTGTTTTGGAAAACGATAAGTGCAATCAAATACAACACAAAACCAACAATAACCATCACAATACCCAAAACAAAGGTCAAGCCGATGGATGGCAGTTTGGTAACGTTGTCCATTGGGTTGTCGTCCGTGGCATCGCCACTAACGTCGTTGACGTAGACATAGCATTTGATAACCGTTTCAAACTCTTGGTAGAAGAAAAAGTGTTTTACGCCATTTTCGTCCAAGTAGAAATTGTCGCCATACTGACCAGTTGTGTAGTCGTAGGGGCGCTCGGCAGTTGGGTTGTACTTTTTCTTTTCCAACTCGATTGTGAAGTAGTTTTTGTCCGCTGTGGGCGCAACGTCTTCGGGGATGATGCCGGTAAAGGTTGTTTGATAAGTTTTGAGATTGCTACCCTTGTAGGTGGGCATCCAAGTTTTGATCTTGATGCTGTTTGCCGTAGATAGGTCAAATTGCGCAGGGTCTACGTAGTACTTGAGCACCCAGTAGTGTTTGTTGTCGGAACTTTCCTTGCCGGGGACAATCTTTTCCGTGATATCCGGAATGCCCACGATGGAGTTTTGGATTTCAATTTGCAATTGGTTTTGACAACTTGCAAATGCAAAGGTGGATGCAAACAGCACAAATATGAAAATTAGCAAAAGAACTTTTTTGTTCATGATGATCTCCAAAGGATGTGTTTGAGTAGATTATATCACACAAAATTCAATAAAACAACTTTATTGCAAAAAACAAAGACGAAAATATAGACTTTTTACAAGTTGTCTATTGCAATTTGTGCAAAATGGTGGTACAATAACATTGCTACACAAAACCAAATAAATCGTTTTAGGGATAAGGGTCCTTTTTATGTAAAGGGATATTATACCCTTTTTTGGCAACACTTTCTTCATAGAATTTGGCAAAATCGCAAATTCCAACGGATGAAAGTGTGGCTAAACCCATATCCTATTTATCTGGTTTTGTGTAGCGACAATCGGAGTTTGCGTTTGCGGTGCGTCGACTTCGGTTGGCGCACTTTTTTATTTTAGGAGGAAAAATTATGTTTGACAACATCGGAGGAAAAATCAAGGGGTTCGCATCCTTTTTAACTTGGGTAGGCATTATTGTTTCAGTAATTGTAGGTATTATTTATATCTCAAATGACAATGTTGGGATTGGCATATTGATAATAGCAATTGGAAGTCTATCCTCATGGCTTTCATCATGGTTACTTTATGGTTTTGGCGAACTCATCGAAAATTCAAGTATAATTGCGGAAAATACAAGCTTCAATAAAAATATTACACCTAATCATAGCAACGCAAAAGTACCGCCATATAGCTCAAACAGTTTTGGTTCACAATCACAAACCCCATCCATTTTTAGCACACAACAAAGTAAAAAAATATGTCCACATTGTGGCGCTACACTTAAACCATACAGTAAAACTTGTGAGATGTGTGGAAAAACGATTAAATAACAAAAAAATCTCATCTGTCAAAAGATGAGATTTTTTGTTTTATATACGCATTAAAATCCCCACTACTTTCCCTTGACACGTTTGAAGTTGCCGATGGTTTGGTTTACGCGGGACACAAAGGAAAATGTGTCGGGGTACTTGGCAAGGATACGCTCGAGGTCTGCCACTTGGTGCTTGTTGATGATGCACACAAGCATTTGCAAATCGGTGTGAGAGTACATACCGCGTGCGTTGACTTCCGTAACGGAGTGATGAAGGTTGTCGATGATATCTTGGGAGATTTCGTCGGCATACTTTGTGATGATTTCCACCTTGACAGCGCGCTTGTCCGCTTTGAGCATGGAGTCGCTGACAGTTACGGACATAAAACTGTACAAAATGCACAAAATTACTGGGTCCATGGCAAAGTCGTACACAAAGTAGCTGGAAATTGCCACGGCAACGTTCATGATAAAAATTAGGTGCACAATGCTGGAATTGGGCTTGAAGTAGTTGTAGATACGCGCAATAACGTCCGTGCCACCTGTTGATGCGTTGACGCGCATTGTCAAAGCCGTTACAAAACCGGTTACAACGCCACCTGCAATGGGTGCAAGCAATGGCGAGATGTGTGTTTCGTAAATAAATGGCTCCAACACTTTGGATTCCTTCCAAACAAGCAATGCAACGGAAAAGGTTACGGAAAACAAAAAGGACTTGATTGCGTACTCCTTGTCGCACAGCAAAAATGCCACAACGCAAAGTGGGATGTTGATGATAAGTGACAAGTAACCAACGGAAAAGCCCAGTTTGTACTGAATCATCGTGGCAATACCATTGATGCCTGATGGAGCAAATTGGTTACTGAAAATGAATATTTCGTAGGACAAACTGTGCAACAGGCCCAGCGCCACTACTATGATACAATCGCGAATAAATTTCCAAGTGATTTTCATAAGTGTGTAGAAAAATTTAGTGTTTGTTGTGCGGGGAAAAGCCCCTGCGATTGGGTGTTTTTGGATTTGTAGGGGGGGATATCATCCTCCCGTTGAAATTGATGTGCGGGCAGTAGAGTTACACAAGCCCTACAATTTAGTCGGCGGGAGCAAGCCACCCGCCCTACGACGGAATTATTGTTAGTTAATCAAATTGGTATTAACATGCGGGCGGATATGGAATCCGCCCCTACGATTTGGTTGGTTATTGATTGATAACGGTGATATTTAGTTGCTCTTTGAACTCCTCAAAGCAATCTGAGCAGATCCAACAGTAAAAGTCTTCGGTGCAGTAAACTACGCAGTTATTTTCGGTAGTTATTTTGTCTGTGCAAAAGTCGCAATGTTCGTGCCAAAACTCGTGCAATAATTCTTCCGTGAGAAATTCCTGCCCACGGTTGAATGTTTCAACAAAATTTTGGGCAGAACTTTGCACCATTTGATAAAATGCATTTTTGGTTTGCAAAGAGATTTGCCAAAACTCTGGAAATTGAATTTTGAGAACTTTTTTGTTTTTCCAAAAGGAATCTTGACCAGCAGCTAACTTCCAGTTCATGTTTATTACCTCGCAACAATATTAAGTCCACATGGTTGAGAAAACCCATCCAATACTTAAAAGCATAATTCATATTTGCCTCCCTTGTGTAAAGGGAGGTGCCGAGTTAACACGAGGCGGAGGGATTGTACTAAAGGCTATTTACCAATCCCTCAGTCGCCTACGGCGCCAGCTCCCTTTACACAAGGGAGCCCTTTATCAAGGTTAAACTTTGAATTGTGGTAGGAGAACCATCCGCCCTACGATTTTGTAAAACTATGCTTTTAGTTCGGCAAGGCGCTCTTGAAGTTGAGAAAGAAGTTCCTCGTACTTGGCAAGTTTTGCCTTTTCCGCTTCAATAAGTTGTGCAGGTGCTTTGGCAACAAAACCTTGGTTGGAAAGTTTGCCACGTGCGCGTGCAATTTCGCTTTGAACCTTTTCGATTTCCTTGGAAACGCGTTCAATTTCCTTGTCGGCATCCACCAAGTCGCCAAGTGGAACAAGGCAAGTTGCACTGTTTGTTACCGCTTTGACAACCTTTTCCGTACTTGGTGCGTCGCCAAAGATAACTTCCTCCAAGTTGCAAAGTTTTGCAAGGTACACGTCGCACTCCTTCAAGCGCTCGTCATTTACAAGCAAGTACATACGGATGCGTTTGCTTGGGATAACGCCGTACTCAACGCGGATGTTACGGATTTTGGAAATGAGTTCCTTTAGTTGTTCAACAAGTTCGTGATCGCCCAAGAAGTTGAGTTCTTCGCAGAAAGTTGGGTAACGTTCTACCATGATGCTTTCCGCATGGTTGGGCAAATCTTGATAGATTTTTTCCGTAATGAAAGGTACAAATGGGTGCAAAAGTTTCAAAATCTTGTCCAACGTGTACACCAGTACGGAAAGGGTGTCACGACGAGCAATTTCGTCTGTGCCGTACAAAACTGGTTTTGTAAGCTCGATGTACCAATCGCAGAACTCGCTCCAAACAAAGTCGAACAATGTTTGGCAAGCCATACCAAGTTCATACTTTTCCATAAGTTCGGTAACGGTTTTGATTGTTTGGTTGAGTTTTGTCAAAATCCACTTGTCTGCCAACGTGAGTTTTGCCTCAGTGATGTCTACAAGTTGTTTGTCTTCGCAGTTCATAAGAACAAAACGGCTTGCGTTCCAAACCTTGTTCATAAAGTTGCGAGTGCCGTCAATCTTGTCGGAACTAAAACGCATGTCGCTACCATTTGCAACACCGTTGATGAGTGCAAAACGAAGTGTATCTGCGCCGTACTTGTCGATAAACTCAACTGGGTCAACACCGTTGCCCAAAGATTTACTCATCTTGCGACCTTGTTCGTCACGTACGATACCGTGCATCAAAACGTGCTTGAATGGGATGCTACCTGTGTTGTACAAGGAACTGAAAATCATACGAGCAACCCAGAAGAAGATGATGTCGTAGCCACAAGCAAGTACGCTTGTAGGGAAAAATGCGTTGTAGTCTGGAGCGCCTACGCCACCAAGTGTGGAGAAGGGCCAAAGTGCGCTACTGAACCAAGTGTCGAGAACGTCCTCGTCTTGGTGGATGTTTGTGCTACCGCAATGTGGACAACTTGTTGGGTCCGTTTCTTGGCAGATTTCCGCACCGCAATCGGGGCAGTACCAAACAGGGATGCGGTGTCCCCACCAAAGTTGACGGGAAATACACCAGTCGCGGATGTTTTCCATCCAGTTGAAGTAGGTGTTTTCGTAGCGTTTTGGGTGGAAGGTGATGTCGCCATTTTTAACTGCTGCCAAAGCAGGCTCAGCAAGTGGCTTCATCTTTACAAACCATTGTTTGGAAACAATTGGCTCAACAGTTGTGTGACAACGGTAGCAACTGCCAACGTTGTGCGCGTGTGGAACAACCTTTTGCAAAATGCCCATCTCTTGCAGTTTTGCAACAATTTGCTTGCGCGCTTCGTAGCGGTCAAGTCCGGCAAACTCCCCTGCAAGTTCGTTCATTGTGCCGTCGTCGTTCATAACGCGGATAACTGGAAGATTGTGACGCTTGCCCACTTCGAAGTCGTTAGGGTCGTGTGCAGGAGTGATTTTTACAACACCTGTACCAAATTCCATATCAACGTACTCGTCGGCAATAACGGGGATTTCGCGGTTGACAAAGGGCACTACCACAGTTTTGCCTACAAGGTGTGTGTAGCGTGGGTCGTTGGGGTTAACTGCAACGGCTGTGTCGCCCAACATTGTTTCTGGACGGGTGGTTGCAAACGTAACAGTTTCGCTTCCGTCTGGTGTACTGTAACCATAGTGCCAAAAGAAACCATCTTGTTCGGCATACTCTACTTCGGCATCACTAAGCGCAGTTTTGCAAACTGGGCACCAGTTGATGATGCGGTCGCCACGGTAAATCAGGCCATCGTTGTACATTTTTACAAATGCTTTTCGCACTTCCTTGGAGCACTTTTCGTCCATGGTAAATGCAAGACGGGACCAGTCGCAACTGCTACCCAAGGATTTGAGTTGCTCGACAATTCTGCCACCGTATTGCGCTTTCCACTCCCATGCCTTTCCCAAGAAGCCTTCGCGTCCCAAGTCGCGCTTGTCGATGCCTTGTTTTTTCAAGTTTTCCACAATTTTAACTTCGGTTGCGATACTTGCGTGGTCGGTACCGGGGAGCCACAATGTGTTGAAACCTTGCATGCGCTTGAAGCGAACAAGAGAGTCTTGGATGGCGTTATCAAGGCCGTGACCAAGGTGCAATTGACCTGTGATGTTTGGTGGAGGAGCAACCATCGAGAAGTATGGTTGACCGGGCTTTGCTTCGGGTGTGAAGTAGCCTTGTTGCATCCACCATTGGTAGAGATCTTTTTCGAATAAATTAGGTTGGTAACTTTTTTCCATTTTCATAGGTGTTGTTCTCCTAAATAGTTTTTCGTAAACAAAAAATGCGACTACACCCTTGTCTAAAGGGCGAAGTCGCAGTCGCTGTACCACCTTTGTTCGTTGCTTTGCGTGTGCAAAACAACCTCGTTGGCCTGTAACGGGGCTAATCCGTGCGGTGGTACTTTCGAAAAATTCGCCGTTTCCCATCGCAGACATCAACAAACTACACCACTTGCACTTGCTTTGCGGAATTTTCACCGTAGTCCGCTCTCTACAAAAGCAGTTTGCATTGGCCTTTTGTCTTGCCGTCATTGACCAAATTATACATCAGTTGCTTTTATTTGGCAAGTAAATTACAGCAAAAATAGGAGCATTTGCCACAAAATTTGCCCGACATCATACTTTGTATGACAAGTTAGAAAAGATGTTGCACTTTTGCAACACCCAATCGTTAGTCACAAAAAAACGGGAGGGGCAACCCCTCCCCTACGATATCGGTAATCCCTTGAAAATCAAAAAAACTCCAAACCACTTGCATTTGCAGTTGGGGCGTTTTGTGAAAGCTGATATTTGGTAGTCTATTTGTATGTCAACAAAGATGTGCACTTGTAACACTTTTGCGCAAAAACAAATAGTATAAAACATACCAATTAGGAGGTATCAATGAAAAGAGTTTTTACAATGGGATTGCTTGTCGTGCTGTGCTTGGTGCTGTGCTGTGGATTTGTTTTGACAGGTTGCAACAACACAAACGACAACAAAATTAGGCTTTGCGAGGTTACTCACAGTTTGTTCTACACACCGCAATACCTTGCTATGGCGCTTGGCTACTTCGAGGAAGAGGGACTAGAGGTGGAACTTTCCAACGGTGGCGGAGCGGACAACGTGATGACGGCACTTTTGACAAAGGAAGCGGACATCGGCTTGATGGGTTGCGAGGCAAGTATTTACGTGTATCTTCAAGGCAAAAAAGACTATCCAAAGGTTGTTGGACAACTGACAAAACGCGATGGTAGTTTTTTGGTTGCGAGGGAAAAAATGGTCAACTTCGACTACTCCAACATGGAGGGCAAAACTGTGTTGATGGGCCGTACGGGTGGCATGCCCGCCATGATTTTGCAGTACGTTTTGAACAACAAAGGGTACGTAAACGGCACAAACATCACAATGGACTACACCATCCAATTTAGCGCGCTTGCACCTGCCTTTACTGGCGGAAATGGCGACTACGTACCACTTTTTGAGCCGGTTGCAAGCCAACTGGAGATGGAAGGAAAGGGCTACATTGTTTCGGCAATTGGTCACGACAGCGGGGAAATCCCCTACACCTGCTACACGGCAAGCCAAGAGTTTATCAGCAAAAAATCCGACAAATTGGAAAAGTTTTTGCGCGCCGTTTGGAAGGGTGTAGACTACGTAAACACACACTCGGCAAGCGACTGTGCCAAACTTGTTGCGCCCTACTTTGAAGGCACAAATTTGGATTTGCTAACACGCGCCATCCAAAACTACAAAACGTACGACATGTGGATGACAACCCCCGTCACAAGCGTTGATGGGTTTGAGCGCATCCAACAAATCATGAAAAACGCAGGAGAACTTAAAGTAGACGTACCATACGATGCTATCGTCGATAACAAGGTGGCAAACAAAATTTAGCCCTTTTGGGGGAACAAAATGAAAATACTGGAACTGAAAAACGTCCAAAAGATTTTTTACACAAAAACGCAGGAAACGACCGCGGTAGAAAACCTTTCCTTCGAGGTGCAAAACGGCGAGTTTGTGGCGCTACTTGGCCCAAGTGGGTGTGGCAAAACTACCATACTTTCGCTAATTGCGGGACTGCTTGAACCCACCAAAGGAGAAATTAGTGTGCACCAAAACGCCATTGGCTACATGTTGCAACGGGATCAGTTGTTTCCCTTTAGAACAATCCGTCGCAACATTTTGCTTGGGTTGGAAATCCAGCACAAACTTACGCCCGACAACGTGGAAAACGCCTACAATCTACTGCACAAGTACGGACTGTGGGAGTACGTCAACAGTTACCCAAATGCACTTTCCGGCGGAATGCGACAACGGGTGGCGCTAATTCGCACTTTGGCGACCAATCCCGAACTGCTACTGCTTGACGAGCCCTTTTCCGCATTGGACTTTCAAACACGACTTTCCGTGTGCGACGACGTGTACGACATCATCAAAAAGGAACACAAAACGGCATTGCTTGTGACGCACGACATATCAGAAGCCCTTTCCATGGCGGACAGAATAATTGTGTTGACAAAACGCCCTGCAAAGGTGCTTACCATTTGGGAAAGCAACCTCAAAGATATTCCTACTCCACTTGGCCGGCGCGAAAGCCCACTTTTTGGTAAGGACTTCGAGTTGCTACACGGCTATCTTAGGGGAGGTGTGGTATGAAAGAGATGCTTTCCAAGGAGCACGTGCATTTTTTGAACAGTCAAAAGCGACGCAAGGTGTTTGTGCTACTGGCACAAATTGGCACGCTGGTTGTGGTACTTGCCCTGTGGGAACTACTTGCGCAAACGGGCGTGATTGATGCATTTATTACAAGTTGTCCAAGCAAAATTTGGGCGACATTTGTGGAATTGATTGGCAACGGCACGCTACTGCACCACGCGTGGGTATCCACTTGGGAAACGGTTGTTGGCTTTGCCATTGGCACAATTTTGGGGTATGCAATTGCCGTTGTACTGTGGTGGAATAACTTCCTAAAGGACGTGTTCGAGCCGTACATCGTTGTGCTAAACAGCCTGCCAAAAATTGCTTTGGGACCAATCATCATCATTTGGGCGGGCACCGGCAAGGCATCCATCATCACGATGGCTGTGCTGATTTCCGTGGTGATTACCACCATCACAATTTTGAACGGATTTTGCAACACCGATGGTGAAAAAATACTGCTTTTGCGCTCCATGCGTGCAAGTAGGTTTCAAATTTTTACCAAGTTGGTTGCGCCAAGCAACGTGCCAACACTGATGGCCACATTGAAAATCAACGTGGGCATGGCGTGGATTGGCAGTATCATGGGGGAATACCTTGTTTCCAAAGAGGGACTTGGGTATCTGCTTGTGTACGGAAGTCAAGTTTTCCGCCTCGACCTTGTGATGACATGCACCATTGTTCTTTGCGCATTGGCGGGAGTGATGTACGCGGTTGTGGCACTGCTGGAAAAAATTGTTGTAAAAAGATTTTGATGGACAAAAAATTACAAACATAATTTGAATTAAAATTGTAGATATTTCGGGAGGGGCAACCCCTCCCCTACAAAATAGTATCGCAAAGTTTTGATGAAAAATTTGTAACAAACAAAAATCAAGGCACATCGAAAGACGTGCCTTTTTTGTATGTCCATTAGAATGCCTCCCTTGTGCAAAGGGAGGTGCCGAGTTAGCACGAGGCGGAGGGATTGTAAAACCATTCAAACAATCCCCCAGTCACCTACGGTGCCAGCCCCCTTTACACAAAGGGGCCTCAATATGAATTCGATAATTTTCCAAACAATATTTATTGTGGGCTTCTATCAGTATATCAATAAACATCATCATAATTGCAAAGTTTTTGCCATACAACAAAGTATGAAAGTAAAAGACATTTTGCAAGAAAGTATGCTTATTGTAGGCTGTGTTGTGGGTGTTAGTTTTGTGACCGGCAAGGAGGCGCAGGCCTTTGTTGGAAATGCAAAAAACATCCTACTTTTTGCCGTTATTTTTGGTGTGGGAGTGCTAATTTTGCGGTCATTTTGCAACAGATTTCGCCTGCAAAATACACTGGAATTTGCGCAGTTTACCTTCAAAAAACGCGGACACGTGGTGTATTTTTTGCTACTGGGGTGCTACTTTGTGTGTCTTGTGACAACACTTGCAACGGTGCAAAATTGCTTTGACGAGTTGCTGTGCAAAACACCCTTTTCACTTTGGTCTTTGGCGGTGGTTTTGGTGGCAATTTTCCTCCTAAAATGGGGTGCAAAAAGTTTCAAAACACTTTCCGTTTTGGCATTTGTGGGGGCGTTTGCAACATTTTTGTTTGTGACCTTTCAGCACGTTCCACCCAACGAAACAACCATCAATCCCCTTTCCACCACGGCATACAGTTTGTTTTCGCTAACGATGGTTTTGCCCGTTTGTTGCTCGTCAAAAAGGTGTTCCAAAAGGGAAAATATCTTGTGTGTTTTGGTGGCAACGGCAACCATTGCACTACTGCTTTGGTGGGTGGAAAGGGTGGCGGATTTTACAATGCAACTGCCCATTGGTGGCAATCTTGTGGGAGTAGGCAAGGTGTGCCTTTGCGTGACAATTGCGCTGTGTGGACTATCTGGCGCGGTAGGCAATGCCCTACCCATTTGCCAAGGACTTGCTGACGTCATCCCCGACAAAACGCTGCTAAGTTTTGTGGTGCTGGGTGTTGCATGGGCAATTAGTTGCCTTGGGTTGGAGGTGTTTTTGAAGTACGGCTACGTGTTTGTGGCGGTTGTGGGATTGTTGATTGTTGTGCGGTGTTTGAGTATAAAAAAATCTCGCTAGCAAGTAGCGAGATTGGTTTGAAAATATGTAGTTAATCAATTTGTTTTTCCACGGTGGGTACTACGTACACGTTTGTTTCGGGATGAAGTTTGGCAATGCCGATTTGTATGTAGTCAACAATTTCCGCATCGCTCATCTTGGTGTCAAAGTGGGTTGCAACGTCAAAAATTAGATTGGTGTGGGTTGGGCCTTTTACCATGCGGAAGTCGTGGATGGTAAAGTGCTCGTCAATTTCCGCAACGATTTGGGCAATTTGCTCGCGGTAGGTATCCAGTTCGGGGTCGCCAATAACAATTGGGTCCAAGTGGATTACAAGGATGATGTCCGTTTGCTCGATAAACTCGCGCTCAATTTGGTCGATGAGATCGTGGCTTTCCAGAATGGGCACGGCGCTGTCCACTTCGCAATGAACGCTTGCGTAGTACTTGTTGGGGCCGTAGTTGTGCACGTTGAGATCGTGGATACCGTAGATGCCGGGGTACTTTTTGATGCGAGATACAATTTGTTGGATAAGTTCCTTGTTGGGGGATTCGCCAAGTAGCAAGGAGAGCGTTTCCTTCAAAATGCGAACACCTGCCAAAGCAATCATCACAGCAACGCCAATACCCATGATGCCGTCGAGGTACACAAATCCGGTAAAGTGCGCAACAACAACGGAAACAAGCACCACCGCTGTGGCAATTGTGTCGGAAAGGCTGTCGGTGGCAGTTGCCTTAAGTAGTTCGGAGTTGTAGGTTTTGCCAAGTTTGTTGTTGAACACGTACATAAACAACTTGATCAAAATGGATGCGCCAAGTGCAACAAGTGTCCAAATGGAAAGTTCCGCACCGCTTGGGGAGATGATTTTGTTGACCGCCTCCGTTGCCACTTCAAAGGCAAGTAGCACCACGATGATGCCAACAATCAGGCTAGAAACGTACTCAATTCGTTGGTGGCCGTAGGGGTGTTCCTTGTCGGCTGGCTTGTTGGACAGTTTGAAACTGATTAGCGCAATGATGTTGCTACCACAGTCGGTAAGGTTGTTTAGGCCGTCCGCCAAAACGGAAACAACGCCAAATAGCACCCCTACCAAAATTTTGGCCACGGACAAAATGACGTTGCAAACAATGCTTACAATGCTTGCAAGTTTGCCTACCGCCTCGCGCACCACAGGGGAAGTTGTGTTTTTGTGTTCTTTTACAAATAATTTCAAAAGTAAGTTTGTCATAGTGGTTTTATTATATGGCAAGATGCTTAAATTGTCAATATTTTAGATAAATGCAAACAAAATGAAAAATCTCGCCTTGGTATATTGAAGAATGGGCAAACTGCACAAAAAAATGCGCCACCAATGTTCAACAATTGAATGACGCATTTTGTTTTTGTATGTTTGACGGCTTACTTTCTTTTGCGGACAAGCACAATAACCACCGATACAAGTGCACAAAGCAACGATATGTAGCAGGCAAAAGCAAGTATCATCAAGGCAATGTCGATGTCGATTGTGCCAACGGTGCATATCAAGATTGTTGTAAGCAACGTTATTATAACGGAAATATACATGCCAAGCTTGTCCCAGCAAGCAAACAGCACACCAAAACCAATCAACATACCGCCAAGTCCAGCAAGCTCCGACAACTTGGGTAATGCTAGCCCCAAAACAAGTGATACAAGTCCAAGAACAAGCAACACCATGCCGATAATTTTGTACAAATTGGTGGGATTAGACTCAGTTGTTGGTGTTGAACACTCTGTGGTTGGCTCCTTACCGCACGCGATGTACTCCACGGTGGTATCCAGTAGCTCGGCAAGGGCAATCAGGTTGTTGGTATCGGGATAGGTGATGTTCTTTTCCCACTTGGAAACGGACTGACGGCTGATGCCCAGTTGGTCAGCAACGTACTCCTGCGATAAGTTTTTGTTTTTGCGACATTTTGCAATGCGTTCGCCTACGGTCATGTGATGTTCCTCCAAATTTTGTTGACACCATTATACCACACATCACGGCATAAATCTACCAACTATTTGTCAATTTTGGGGTGCATGATGTTGTATTTTGGAGCAAAAAAGGCGAGAATGTTTTCTCGCCTTGGGGGTGTGAATAAAAAGTTGGTTGCGTAAATCTCACTCGGAAAGGTCGTCCGTTGTGTCGTCGTCATCTTCGAACCAATAGTCGTGGATTTCTTGCAACAATTGGTCGTCCAAACCTTCCACACAATCGGGCAAAACAGCCTCAACACCACACTTGGGGCAAACGGCAGTTTTGCCTTTGTCGGTAAATTCGGTAACTTCCGCACCGCTAAAGGTTGCCAAACAATTTGCGCAACGGCACGTTTGGGATGCAAGCACTTGTTTTTTGTTTTCGATGGTATAATCGAAGTACTTCATCATGAGTTCGTCCTGCTCAGTAAATTCGTCACTGAAGTCAGAGTTACCAATGCCCACCCTTTTGAGATAAATAGCCACATATATCGAAAGTCCAACAACAATAGGCAAGAATATAAGACCTGTAATTTGATTTTCCTTGTTGGCTTTGATAAATTCATCGAATGTTAGCACCGACAAATCTTCCGCTGTAAGATGGCAAATTTCGTAGTCATAGTCCCTGCGGGATGTATTGTCGTAGTAAACAGTAACAATTGTGTTAGAGGCAAGACTTTTCAATGCATCGCGGTCCATTTTGCTATCGGCAATAGTATCTACAACAAAAGGCTTTTCGTACTCCGTAAAGTAGATTTCGTAACGCTTACTTTTGTATCCATTAACATACTCGTAGCGTTGGAAAGTTAACTGTTCTTGCGTTAGGTCTTGCGATCTAAAATTGTTGTAATGAATGTAGCGAAAAATACAGTTTACAAACAATAAAAAGAAAAAAACCGCAGCAAAAACCATACCTATTGGAAACATTTTAAGGTTGTTGCGCGTCTTTTTATCTCCCGATTGGTACATAAAAGAATTGTTGTTTTCCATCTGTTTCACCTTGTTGATTAGATTGGTTACATTGTACACAAAAATGCTATACTTGTCAATATCGTGTAAAAAATAGAGACGAGCAAGCTCAAACAAAAAGGCGAGAAAACTTTCTCGCCTTGGGATGTTTTGCTATTAGGTTTGTTGTGTAGGCATAAATGCACTACTGTGTTTGTTTTGCAATTACTCAGCAACAAACAAATCGGGGTTTGATTCGATTTCGTTAACGATGCCTTGGATACGAGCAATTTGCTTTTTCCATGTGAAGCATTGTACAATTGCAATGGGGATGGATGCAATCATTGTCAAGCAACCTTGAAGCAGAGAGAAGAAGAACGCACCAATGCGTGCAGGAGCTGTGGAAGCGTAGGTATCTACGTTGCCGTACTCGTCAACTGTGTGTTGAACGTAGAGTTGACTTTTTGCATTTTCGCGGTCGTCCTTTGTCCAGTTCCAACCAATGGGGAAGCCAACAAAGCAAAGTGTCCAAGTTGCAGGAACAAACAAAGTTGGAAGTACTGCCCATTGGAGAAGTGGTTCGGGCTTGTAGTTAGGGTCGGTGGATGCGCTACCACCAACAAGGCCTGCGCAAACTGCAACGCAACCAAGCAAAATCACTGCCCAGATGGACAAAATTACGATACGAGCGATACGGCCTGACTTACGTTTTTTGAGGTCTTTTTTGATCTTTTTGAGTTGTACCTTGTACACGGTGCCACTTTCGTGAGCGTCACGCATGTTTTTTTGCAAGTCGTCGTACAACTCCATTTTGATGAGTGCCATAAAAATCTCTCCTTTTGTTTATTTGTACACCAAGAAATACGGTACAAAACTATTATACCCCCCCCCCGTTGTTTTTTGTCAAGAGATAAATTACACAAAGTTACAACTAACTTTTTGATATGATGGCAAAGTTTGCGCACTCTAGTTATCAACCACGCACAAATTTACCATCAAAAATACGCAAAAACACACCACGTGTGCGCGATTTTTGCAAAATTGGCACACTACTTGATTGCAAAATCGACAAACAAAAAGCAGACCTTGACAAACTCAAAGTCCACCTTTTGATGTAAAAATATGGAGTTTAGCGCACAAAAGAGGGAGAGAATTTTCGCATTTAGTTTTGTTACAAGCAACGCCAACAATCAGCAAAATTGGGCAAAAACTACTTTCAAAAAACAGTTGCAAAACAAGTGCAGTTGGTGTATAATAGGTAAGCAATTTGATATATGCAACGTTGCAAATAGTCAAACAATATATGCGGATGTGGCGGAATAGGCAGACGCGCATGATTCAGGTTCATGTGGGCGACCGTGGGGGTTCAAGTCCCTTCATCCGCACCAACAGTTGGCGACACCGTTTTGGTCGCAAAAGAAAAAGGATCACTACAAAAGTGGTCCTTTTTTGATTGTGTTTTATTCTTCAATCAGTTGCAATATTTTCAAATGTTTTGCAGTATCAACAAGGGGATTGAACAGTTCTAACACACCCAAAAAACTCATTGTTGAATAACATCTTACTGCATCAATTCGACATTTCCATTTGCGCACTACTGGTTGTTTTGGTAGATTTTGAGTAGTTCTTCGCCAAACAATCTGCCAAGTGCAAGTTCCGATGAGGCATCGTAGTGGCCAAGGTCGGGATTGGACTCCGGCTCGTACAAGGTGGTTAGCCCTGCCTCGATGGTGGGGAAATAGACGTTGAGTGGGGAAGTTTCCGCAAAGCGCTTTTTTGCGGAGTTAATTTGTGGGTAGGCGGGCTCGCAGTAGGGGCTGGAGGAAATGCCTGCATCCACAAAGTAGATGCCACCACTTGGCGCGTAGGAGGCCAAATCGTTACGCAAGTAGCCAACAAATGCAACTGTGTTTTGGTAGTACTTGCTTGCTTTGTAGTCAGTTGTGTCCGACTCGCCCTGCATCCAGCAAATTGCATCAACCTTGGGCGCGTAGCCCTTGGATGCAAGATAACCCAAGTATGTGGAGGCAAACTGTTTGAAAGCCTCGTAGATGTAGGATGGTTTGTAGTCGTAGAGCCAATGGTAGTTGAGTGAGAAGCCGGACATACTGAACTTCAAAATGAAAAATTGTTCGTTGGGAAAAGCCGTGGAAAGTTGCTCGGCAATGCCAAGTTCTGGGCCGAAGTAGCCCTCGCCGGCGGAACAATTCAAGTCCACAGGCACAAATTCGCCACCAGACGTAAAGCGGTGGTTGTCCAAGCAAAAGTTGATAAGCACGTTTTGGTAGCCACCTTGAAACTCGGCATACTTTTGTTCGCTTACGCCCTTTTGTAGGTAGGACGTTAGCGAGCATCCTGTGGCGTTGCTTTGACCAATCAAAATGATAACCCTTGCCTCGGTGCCTGTGGGGACTTTTTCTAGCGTGTCGGCAATTGGATAGTTGTTGTTAATGTCCATTTTGTAGTACTCACGGCCAAGTTCCTCCCCTTCGGGGATTTTGCCACTAGGATTGCATGCGGAAAGTAGCAGTAAAAGTATCAACAAGATTGCTAAAAGTTTGACGTTGTTTTTCAATTTGTCACCTTGCAAAAGGCATCCAAAGTACAACCGCCTTGGAGAGCCATGTTTAGTCGCAAAATTTGGATTTTGCACTACACATATTGTACATCACTTTGCCAAATTTGTCTACAATTAGTTTGACCGTTAGGAATGTTATATAACACTACGACACTACTATACGGATAAAGGCGAACTTTTCTTCTTCGCATTTAATCATATAATATACATTTTTTGTCGTTGTTAAGTTGCAATTGACACAATGCAAGTTGTGTGGTAAAATGTAGCAAATATCTAACAAAAGAAGTATGCTTTATGAAAACTATTGTCAATCAAACATTTGATCAAGAACGTGCACTTTACGGCGTGGACGGCGTGGTGCTTGAAAGTTGCAAGTTCGATGGCCCTGCTGACGGCGAGAGCGCCCTAAAGGAAGGCAAAAACATCCTTGCCAAGGGTTGCTACTTCAATCTGCGCTACCCCTTGTGGCACGACGATGGCGTTGTTATCCAAGATAGTCACATGACGGAACTTTGCCGTGCGGCATTGTGGTACACGCGCGATATCTCCATACAAAAGAGCAAATTGCACGGCATCAAGGCGCTACGCGAGTGCGAAAACATCCACATTGACGGTTGCGACGTCAACTCGGTGGAGTTTGGCTGGTTTTGCAAAAACGTCAGCATCAAGGATAGCACCATTGCTGGCGAGTACTTTGCGCTAAAATCCGCCAACTTGAAGCTGGACAACGTCAACTTTAAGGGAAAGTACTCCTTCCAATACGTAACCGACTCGGTGATTGAAAACTGCAATTTGGACACAAAAGATGCATTTTGGCATGCCAAAAACGTTGTTGTACGCAACTGCACAGTCAAGGGCGAGTACCTTGCTTGGTATGCGGAAAACTTGACGTTTGAAAACTGCACCATCATTGGCACACAACCACTTTGCTACTGCAAAGGTTTGAAACTTGTAAACTGCAAAATGGTGGATTGCGACCTTGCGTTTGAACGAAGCGAAGTGGAGGCGGACATCCACTCCCACGTGGTGAGCATCAAAAACGTGACAAGCGGACTTGTTACGGTGGACTCCGTTGGCGAAGTTATTGTGGACGAGCCATTTGCGCAAGGCACAGTTATTGTTAGGTTGTAAAACAAGCAAAAACGTCAAGAAATTTGCGCTAATATGCAAAAAATCGCCGACACGTGGTGGATTTTTGCGAGCATGGATAGATAGTTTTACGGCGGCAGCAAGCCACCGCCCTACGACGACAATACCTAGCCATTTTGTAGGGGAGGATATCATCCTCCCGCCAATATTACCTATGGTTATATGCGGATATTCGCAAACGCAAAACCTGTGTTTATCGGCGGCAGCGAGCCACCGCCCTACCATTTGATTTTGCAGGTTGATTGGGTTTGCGCTGATATGCGGGACGCCAAGGATGTCGTCCCCTACAACAAATTTTGGGTACATCTGTGGCTACAATAGCAACATAACATCACAAAAAAATAATAATTGTGGAGGTACAATATGAAACAATACAATTTGATAATGAAATGGGACTACAACTACGACAAGGAAGGCACTTGGTTTGACGAGGACCAAGGTGTTGTTAGTTACATCCTGCAAGAAAACACACATTTTACTTTGCCCCACAGCACCACAGAGCGCGTGGAAGTGCGCAAGGTGGAAGTGATTGACGGCGTTGCCACAGCGGAAATCTACGTGGATTGCAGCACCTACATTGTGACAAGTGGCGCCGAGCCAGTTGTTGCCCGCGCATCGGATAGTTACTGTGCCGCTGGCGACTGCGTCGACTTGAGTTGGGTGTTGGAGTTTACAATTGAATAGATTTGTTTGCAAAACAAAAGGACCACAAATGTGGTCCTTTTTTAATATGTTTTTGATTTGATTTGCGTTCGAATATGCAATCCGCATCTGCGACAACAATGAATAGTCATTTCGTAGGGGAGGGGTTGCCCCTCCCGTAAATATTACCTATGGATATATATGGGCATTTACAGACATAAAACCTATGTCTATCGGTGGCATCAATCCACCACCCTACGGTGTGGAAATAATGCAATTTACAGCAAAAATTGCGGATACGTGGTGGAAATTTGGTTGCTACTTCGCTTTGTGATGGGGTTTGGGGAAGGGTAGCAACGCAAAGGTTTCCGCTTTGTAGGTGGCAAAGCCATCCTTGCGAGATTGACGACCATCCGCCATGGGGATGCTAACAAATGTGAAAAGCAAGGTGTTGGCAACTGCGCCGATAATCACAAACCAACTGTTGGGCAAAATTACCGCACCAGATAGGCCCACGCCCCACCACATCAAAATTTCGGCAAGGTAGTTGGGGTGGCGAGAGTGTTTCCAAAGGCCACGGCGCATAAATGGTTCGGTTGTGAGTCCTTCGCGCTTGTCCTTGCGGAATTTGTGCATTTGGATGTCGCTTGCGCATTGCAACACTACTGCACACAATGATACGGCAAGGAAAAACAAGCTGTTGGCATTTTTAAGCGTGATTGCCACATTTGTTTGCATTGCAAAGATGATGGGCAAACAACATCCGTACACCACCAAAGTTGGCACCATGTGGATGCCCACAAAGTTGATGATTGGGTAAAAGCCCTTGGTTTTTTGTTTCAGCATGGTGTAGCGCCAATCTTGACAGGTCAAATTGCCAAATGTATATGCCCAGTTGGCCGTTAGGCGAATTCCCCACAGCAACACCACCGCCAAAAGCAAGATGTTGTACAGCGTGAAGTGTTTTTGCGATACAAGTAGCGCAACGGCAATAACCATCGGTTGCACACTCCAATAGGGGTCGTAGACGGAGGCGTTACCCAAAACTACGCTAAACACAAACACAAATACCGTTGCCAAAACGTCGGCAATAAGGACGTTTAGCCACGTGTCATAGGGCAAGACGTTGCACAGCACAACACCCAAAACTGTTGCCAAGACGTACACCACGGCAACGATAACAAAACTCAAAGACCTATTTTGTTTGAAACTCATGTTGATTTTTCCTCTTTTGTGATAGTACAAAAATATGATACTATTGTATCAAATTGTGACAAATTGCACAACTGTTTGATGGGTGCATACATCATTTTTAGATGTGCGCATCAATTTGACAAAAAAAGACCATCCAACTTGGATGGTCTTTTTGTTACTAAATGTCAAATTTTGCACCACGTGGTGCGTTTTTTTGCAATTTTGCGATATCAAAAATAGTCGGCTTAGTAGTCCTTTGGACGGCCACAGTTAGAGCATTTCTTTGTCAAGAAACCGGTAAACGTGCCGCCGCAATGTTGACAAACTCGTGCAGAACGGCGCATAGAGCGGAGTTTTTCGCGTGCTTCGGGAAGGAAGTTGCGAGATTTGTCGTGGCCTTGGGCGGATGCCTTTTCCAACCATTGGATTGCGCGTTCCACGTCTTGAGAAACGCCTTCGCCATAGTAGTAGCTCAAAGCCAAGTTGTATTGCGCTTTGGCGTGGCCCTTGTTTGCCGCCATTGTGTAAAGTTCAACTGCTTTGCGTTGGTTTTTGATAACGCCGGTGCCGTTGTCGTAGCAAATAGCAAGGTTGTAGATAGCGGACGTGTTGCCTTGTTCAACGGCCTTTTCGTACCAGTAGATTGCCTTGGTTAGGTCTTGAACACAACCTTGACCTGTGCGGTAGCAAAGACCAACGTTGCATTGAGCAACTGCATAGCCTTGCTCAGCGGACTTGAGATACCAGTAGAAAGCCTTGGAGTCGTTTTGAGGAACGCCCTTGCCGTTGTCGTAGCAGTAACCAAGGTTGCATTGAGCGTACTTGTTGCCCTTGTCGGCTGCTTGTTGGTAAAGTTCCGCTGCTTTGTAGTAGTCCACACTTGTGCCACGACCGTAGTAGTAGCAATCGCCAAGTTTGTTTTGAGCGCTTGCGTAGCCTGCGTTGGATGCCTTTGTAAGCCAGTAGAATGCTTGGTTGTAGTCGCGTTCGGTACCGGTTGCAAAGTAGAAACAACAACCGTAGTTGTACATACCGCGTGCGTGGTTTTGTTCAGCGGCCTTTTTGTACCAGTAGAATGCTTTGTTTGCATCTTCCGCTACACCATCGCCGTACTCGTAGCACTCGCCAAGGTTGTTTTGACCTGCGGCATAGCCCAGGTTTGCAGCTTTTGCATAAAGATTGTATGCAGTTGTGATGTTCTTTGCAACACCACGACCGTTAAAGTACATTGTGCCAAGGTTGTTGTAGCCACGAGCATAGCCTTGATCAGCCGCCTTTTGGTACCATTCGCAAGCAAGACGGTCATCTTGACCTACACCATTGCCCGCTTCGTAGCACCAACCAAGGTTACATTGCGCGCGTGCATCGCCCTTGCGTGCTGCCTTGATGTACCAATCGGTTGCCTTTTCGTAGTCAGTTGGAGTGCCAACACCAAATTCGTAGCAAACGCCAAGATTTGTCATGGCACGTACGTAGCCATTTTCCGCTGCTTTGCGGTACAAAGAAACGGCTTTTCCTTCGTCCTTTGGAACGCCACGACCTACCTCGTAGCAGTAGCCAAGGTTTGTTGTTGCACAGTCGTGACCTTGGTTGGATGCAAGTGTGTACAGTTCAGCAGCCTTGTACAAGTCTTGACTTACACCACGACCCATTTCGTAGCAGTAGCCAAGGTTGTTTTGAGCGCGAGCAAATCCTTGATCGGCTGCTCTTTGGTACCAGTAGATTGCTTTGGAGTAGTCTTGAGCAACACCCGTGCCGTTTTCGTAGAGGCAAGCAAGGTTTGTTTGAGCAACACGTTGGCCGTTTTCCGCACCTCTTGTGTACCAGTAAACTGCTTTTTCCAGGTCTTTTTCCACACCTTCGCCCATTTCGTAGCAGTAGCCAAGGTCGCATTGAGCATCGGAATCGCCCATTTCAGCCGCTTGTTTGTAAAGTTCGGCAGCCTTGACGTAGTTTTGTTCAACACCATCGCCATTGTAGTAGCGGTTACCTTGCAAATACAAGTCGTGTGCGCTTGGTGCATTAGAGCCAAAACCTGTGCCTGCAGGTGGTTCGTCGATGACAAACTCTTCGCTACTGATGCCGTAGGTTTCTTCCATCTTTTGCTTTACTCTTGGGAGCATTTGTTGAGCCTTTTCGTGGCCTTGCTCTGCTGCTTTTTCCAACCAAACGGCGCATTGAACGTAGTCCACCTCGACACCTTCGCCATTGTAGTAGCTGATAGCAAGGTTAAATTGTGCGCTTACATGGCCTTGGATGGCAGCCTTTTTGTACCACTCGACAGCAACTGCTTGGTCTTGAGCAACACCAATACCGTTGTCGTAGTTGACAGCAAGGTTAAATTGTGCACTACGATGACCTTGGTTTGCAGCAAGTTTGTAGTAGTCCACAGCCTTTACTGGGTCCTTGATTGTGCCGATACCTTCGTCGTAGCACAATGCAGTTTGGTACATCGCTTCGATGTGGCCCTTGTCTGCTGATTTTTTGTAGTTGACGAAGGCTTGGTCTTTGTTGCCTTCCGCATACAACTTGTCTGCCAGTTGGTAAAGTTGCTCAGCGGTCATGCCATCGTCTTCGCTTGGTGGGGGTGTTGCGCCCATCTTGTCACCTTTGAGTTTTTTGAACAGATTGTCGAGAATGTCGTTTGCCATTTTGCACCTCTTTTATGTTAATTAAATTTTATCCAATTGAGTAGTTTTGTTTGTGTTAAGCCGTAGTTTTGATGATGTAACGACCAGTTTTTGTAGTTACTCGCCCTCTTGTGGGGTGATAAGTCCCAAGTCTACGCACAGTTGTTCCAACGAGTCGTCCACCTTGGTGAGTTCGCGTAGGTCAATCACTTGGCCGGCTTGCTCCACCTTGTCGATGGGGTTTGCATACACGCCCATTGTTGTAGCGCTTGGCGCAAGGTCGGGAGTTTCCGCAGGGGGAGTATCTGTTGCGGCAACTTCCGTTTGAGCATCGTCTGCATCCTCTTGTGGTTGATCCGTTGGTGTTTCCACCACGTCCGTTTGACGCGCTTTGTCCACGATTGTTTTTACGTCCGAGTGGACGTTTTTGCCTTCGTAGGCGTTGATTAGACGTTCAATTTTTGCCATCAAACGACCAAATTGCAACAGTTCTTGGTCGTCCAAGGTGGCAACAAGTGTTTTTGCGTACGCTTGCCAAGTTGCGTAGAAAACTTTTGCGCGACTAAGCACCAATTCGGAAAAGCGCACGGCATCGTTTTTGAGTTCCGATGCAAGTTTTTGCGACTCAATCAAAGACTTGGAAATTGCTTGCTCGTCCTGCTCGAATTGCTTTACCTTTTGACGGAGTTGATAGTTTTCCTCCGTGAGTTCGTCCAGGTGTTGCTTTTGCGCAAGGCGCACTTGTTCGTGCTTTTGTGTGAGATCGCGCAGGTACTCGTCCACCTGCTTGGGAGAGTAGCCACTAAGAACCTTTTTGAACTTCATCTCA
Source organism: Clostridia bacterium (assembly GCA_017409765.1). GTDB lineage: Bacteria > Bacillota > Clostridia > Christensenellales > CAG-314 > Fimimonas. The sequence goes on from JAFQSA010000010.1 coordinate 33,910, forward strand.
CTTTACCTTCCTATCCGCCATGATGAGCGATTGCTTCAATGCGTACAACTCTTCGGACAAGTCCACCTTGTATTGGTGAGGGCGGGAAATACGCAAGTACTCGTCCCAGAAGGTTGCCAAACTTTGCTTGCAGTACGCTTGATGCTCGTAGACGTTTTGTGGAGTGTAGCAAATTTTGCCATCCACAATGATATCTTCGTGCAAAGGCACAGCCACAAAGTTGGTAACTTCCTTTGTCTTCCAGCGCTCAACTGGGTGGGTTATAACAAAGTTTTTGCTGTCGTCAATTTTTTCGTGGTCAAGGCACATCACGTCGGCAATTGCCTTGCCTGTATCACGGCCAATCAAGCGGTAAACGCACTTTTTGCCGGGGTTTGTCATCTTGATTGGGTTATCGCTAATTTTCATCTTGGGGTAGTCTACACCATCCACGTGTAGGTTTGCAAGTTTGTACACACCACCAAGACTTGGGTTGGAGTGGCTTGTGATCATCTTTGTGCCAACACCGTAGATATCAATTTTGGCTCCTTGTTGATTGAGAGCCGTGATTACGTACTCGTCGATATCGCTACTTGCAAAGATTTTGCAATCAGCGTGACCTGCCTCATCCAACATTTTACGCGCTTCCTTGGATAGGTATGCCAAGTCACCGCTATCCAAACGGATGCCAAGTGGCTTGTAACCTTGGGCCTTGAGGTGGTCAAACACCTTGATAGCATTGGGTACACCGCTGTGGAGTGTGTCGTAGGTATCTACCAAAAGTAGGCAGTTGTTGGGGAAAGTTTCCGCATAGGCCATGAATGCATCCAACTCAGTTGGGAAGGACATTACCCACGAGTGCGCATGAGTGCCCTTTGGAGGCATGCCAAACATCTTTGCGCAAAGCACGTTGCTTGTGGAGGTGCATCCGCCAATTACCGCTGCGCGCGCACCGTAGATACTTGCATCTGGTGCTTGAGCGCGACGCAAACCAAACTCCAACACGCCGGATGGGTGTGCTACGTGGCAAATGCGACGAGCCTTGGTGGCAATCAAAGTTTGGAAGTTGATGATGTTAAGTAGCGCCGCCTCGATTAGTTGCGCCTCGCAAATGGGGGCGGTGATAATCATGATGGGCTCATAGGGGAAAACGACTGTGCCTTCCTTCATAGCCTTGACGGAGCCGGTAAACTTAAAGTCTTTGAGCCACTCCAAAAAATCCTCGCCAAAGGTGTTTGTTGTGCGAAGGTAGTCGATATCTTCGTCGGTAAAACGCAAGTTTTGTAGGTACTCTACTGCTTGCTCGATGCCGGCAACAATGCAAAAGTTGCTTTCGTCAAAGGGGCGGAAGAACAAGTCAAAGGTGGCAATTTGATCCTTTTTGCCCTCTTTGAAGTAGCCGTACATCATTGTTAGTTCGTAAAAGTCTGTAAGTAAAGTTAGATTTCTCATTTTTGTCCCTTCTTTACAAAAAATTTTAGATTAAATTTTCCAGCAATATCACAAAAATGCCAGATTGAGCAAGCCCTCTCAGTCAGCCACCGCTGACAGCTCTCCCAAAGTGAGAGCCTTTCACAGGACTGTTTGCTTTACGCATTGCGTTCCCAAAGTTAGAGGCTATTTTTCTCAAATGACCACATCGTGCCAGTAGATAACTACTCCGCTGTGGCGGTTTTGTTAGTCTTTTCGGGGTCTACCCAAGGTACAAGGTGATCTACGCCGTAGTCGAGATACTTGACTGGTGGGTAGAAAAACAGCAAGAAACTGTTTAGTTCAATTACTTCCGTTTCGCCACAAGCGCAGGTGGTTTGGATTTGGTAAACTTCCTTTTTGGATGTGAGCATCTTTTTGCAAGCGGGAGCAAACGCCAACACGCCCATTGCAATGGCTACGCCAATGGCAACAACTGCAAGCACGATGCCGTTGGGGATGCCATCCACAATGCCCCACTTGATGAGCGAGAACAATCCAAAGATAACAAGCATGCCCATTGCCACACCAAAGATAATTGTTTGGGTGAAACTAGCGGAGTAGTCACTTTGCCAAACGGTGATGTTTTTGCGCTTGTTGCACTTTTTGCAGTACAACTTCAGGCGGTCGTTCATTGCAAACACACCAATCAAGGTGTAGATGCACACTACTGCGGAAATAAATCCCACAATAAACTTGCTTTCGCCACCCAATGCAAACATCGCAATGGCAAGGGCCAAGCAAATGGCGGATATCACGGCAAGCACAATGCGGGACTTGGCAATTTGGTCGCGTTCCGATTTGAACATTTTGCCGTAGGCAGTTAGCAGTTGCTTGCGGTAGATTTTGGACAACGTCCACACACCCAACAAGATGGAGAAGATGGAAACAAGTTGGGAAATTTTGATATCGGTAACTTGTGTGCCGATGTAGAGGTACAAACTGTCACTACGCATACCTTCGATGATCAAGCGCGCCGTGCCGTAGAAAATGCCGTAGAAGGCGGTACACCAACCAAGTTTGTAGTGCTTGTTGCGAGTAAGTATCAGCACGCAAACCAAAAATCCAAGGAATGTACAAACGCTTTCGTAGAAGAAGGTCGCTTGATACCAGCCACCGCGTGCATCAATCCAAACGGCATAGCCATTGAACTTGGCAAACAATCCGCTTGCTGCGTGGGGAAGTTCGTCGTAGACGTGGGTAATCAAGTTGCCGTACGCCTCTTGGTTGAAGAAGTTGCCCCAACGGCCCATTGATTGCGCAAGGAATACGCCTGGGATAACGCAATCGGCAATGATGCGGAAATCTTGCTTGCGGATTTTTGCCACAACCATTGCTGTGAGATAGCCCACGATAACACCGCCGTAGATGCCAAGGCCACCGCTACGGAAATCGAAAAACGTTGACCAATCGGGGATGGCGCGGTCGCTCCAGGGGAAGATGTAGATGTAGGCGCGTGCGCCCAGTACACCAAGTGGAATAACGGCAAGTGCGTAGATGGTAACGTCGTAAGGGTCGTAACCACGTTTTTTGAAGTAAAGTCCGCCAACCAAAATTGCCAAGCACATACCTGTTACGATGCAAAGCGCATACAGGTAGATTTCAAAGCCAAACACGTACAATGCGGGACGAGATTGATTTAGATTTAGGCCGAAATTTTCGTTGCCGAACAAAAATTCCGAAAGAAGTAGATTGTTCAAAATTAGTCACCTTTTTGTGTAAAATTGGGAATTGTTTGACGTTTTGTTGCGCAGTTGCAGGCAAAAACGTCCGTTTTGTTGACGTTGTTAGTAAAAATTGACGTCAAAAACTAAAAATTCCACATATAAATTATATTTTACTATTATTAGGGGCAAATGTCAATATTGTGAATAGTAGTTTTTTTGAGAAAATGACAGGCAAAATATGACATATCAATGCCAAGACATTTGGTAAAATTGCAACAAAGTGTCCCAATAAAGTGGACACAAACGGTCGAGGAAAACTACAGGGGAGCATCGCAAGGATTTACAACTTAGTATCGAAAAATTGCAACAAAAAAGAGCGGTCAACTTTGGACCACTCTTTTTGTTTGTTAGGTTGAATATTGTTTGCAAATTAGAAGTTGAGCAAACGGATGATGCGACCACGGAAAATCATGGAAATGATATCTGCAATCCAGATGATGTTCCAACCAAGAACTACACGCAAAATAGCAGCAACGATTCTGCCTTCTTGAAGACGTGTAAGGAAACCACAAACCAAGTTTGTGATGGGGATGATTGTCAAGATCAAACTTACCAATCTGCTAAGACCAAAGTAGTCAGTTTTTTGTGCCATGATAGGTACCTCCAAAAAATATTATCAAAACCCAGTGCAGCAAATCCGTTTCGCACCATAATTTCGTGATTATATTATACTACACGAGTAAAAAATCTGTCAATAGGTATTGGCAATTTGTGGGTAATTTGTTTCAACTTTATCATAATTGCCGTTTTTTTGATGGCAATATCAGCAAAATTTGGCAAAAGGGTTGTTTTTTGAGGTTTGTTTGTGTTACAATGTTATGGTATAGGTGTAGTTTGGCAAAAAACTGAAATGACCAACGTCCTTTGCAAAGGATGCACTACCCTTGGAGAAAACATGTCGAAACAAAAATTGAGCGCCGAGGAAAAAAAGGCTTTGGCGGAACAAACAAAAGCAGACAAGCAAGCGAAAAAGCAAGCCAACAAAACTGCTAAACAACAAAAACGTCAACAAAAGCGTCAAGCAAGGGCGGATGCCAAGCAAAAACGCCATGACGAGGCTTTTGCGCGCTTGACGCCTGATGAGCAAATGGAAATCACGTTGGAAAGCATTGCAAGTTTGCAACAACACAACAAAAAGTGGTACAAATTGGATAACGCCGCTTTGATGTACCCAATGGTATCTCACGGATCTAGCCCTGCGGTGTTCCGTTTGGCCGTTCAACTGAAAGAGCCCGTTAACCCCGTTGTGTTGCAACATGCACTCAACGACGTCTACCCACGATTCCCCACCATTTGTGGCACAGTCGTTTGGGGATGGTTTTGGCCCTACGTGGACAAGCCCGCAAGCCCCATTGTTGTAAAAAAGCAAAAAAAGGTACCCGGTCGCCCCATTGCCGTAGATACAAGACGCAGTCAAATACGCGTAAACTACTTTGGCAATCAAATTGCTGTGGAGTTTTTCCACTCGGCAACGGACGGCACAGGCGGATTGATTTTCCTAAACAGTTTGCTACGTTGCTACTTTTTGCGACTGGGCATTGATTGCGAAAGAGTCAACTGTTGCGACCATCGTGACAAACCCACCCTCGAGGAAGTGCGCGACAACTTTGGCAAGATTGCCGTGCGCAAAAATCCACCACCCTGCCCACCAGTTGTAAAGGCAAAAGTTATCAAAGGAACCATCCTAAAGAACGGAAAATACACCACGTATCGCGGAATTTGCTCTGCAAAGCAACTGTACGACGTGGCAAAAGCGCACAACGCATCCGTTACGGAATTTTTGGGGGCGGTGCAACTGCTTGCCTTGAACAAACTTGCGCAAGCAACAAATTGTCGCGACAAAAAGCCCATCCGTGTGCTTGTTCCAGTTAACCTTCGCAAACTCTACAACGTGGAAACGTTGCGCAACTTTAGCAGTTACATCTTCTACCAATACAACGGTCAAACGGAACTAAAGGACGTCATTGCCGACATCCAAGCGCAAACAAAAGCGCAAATGACGGACGACTACTTCCGCGGTATGGTAAGTTTCAACTACAACAGCGGTAACCATCCACTATTGAAACCGGTGCCATTGCCTTTGAAGCGCCTTGTGGTATCATCCGTTGTAAACGGTCGTGGCGAAGGTATTGTAAATGGCTCCATCCTATCCAACTTGGGTGTTGTAAAAGCACCAAAAGAGTTCCAAGATTTGGTTGTTAGGTACGAGTTTACCTTGGGCAAGCCCCACCGCTACACCAACTGTTTTTCGTTGGCTACCTACAACGACGTGTGCGTGATTTGCATCATGAGCAAGTACGAAGAACACGATTGCGAACGCGAGTTTTACACAACTCTTGCAAAGTTGGGTGTGGACCTTACAATCGAAAGTGACATTTGGGAGGACGAACAATGAAATACTGCCCTAAATGTAACGTAAACGTTCATCATCAACTAAAAACCTGCCCCCTTTGCGGACAGTATCTTGACGAAAAAAACAACAACGATAAGTGCGCCATTTATGTTGGTCAAGACGACATTGTTAAGTACCCAATTTTGAAAGAGCCACGCGCTGTGCCATTTTTCAAATCGCGCTTTAACGTGTTGCTACTTGCCGTGATGGTATTTTTGCTGATTGTGGACTTTTTGACGGACAAAGCGCTTGATTGGTCACTTTACACCACCATTGGCATTGTGTTTGTGCTTGCCTGCGTGATGCTACCCATCAACCGCAAGTTGAAAATTTCCGCGCAAATTCGCATTGACCTGCTGGTTTTGACGATACTTGCCATCTTTTTGGAACTATTCATTTGCAAGTGGAAGTTCCAATGGTTTGTGGTGGAGTTTGTTTTGCCCTGGTTGTACGTTGCAAGCATTGCGCTTGTGGACTTTTTGATGATTTTTGGCAGACGCAAGTCTAGATACTACTCCAGTTTGATCTACTGCACATTTTTCAGTTTGTTGCCACAAATCACGCTTTGGATTTGCAATGCAGCAGGCTGGTACGAATCGGCAACCATGACCGACTCCTTTGTGTTTTTTGCAAGTTTGTTGCACTTTGTGTTTGTATCCGTTTTGCTACACAAGTACGTAAAAGACGAAATGGAACGCCGACTAAATATGTAGTAAAATTGCACAAATTTGCGTAAAAAACAGCGACACGTGTTGCATTTTTAATAATTTTGAAAGAAAAAATCTCCACAATTTTGTGGAGATTTTTTTTGTTTTGCAAGACTAAAATATCGCCTGATTGATGGCTAAAAATAGGTTGCATACTTCCTAAAAACGCAACCATCATTTTGCAAATTGGTAAACAATTTTGCACTAAAACCTTTCAATTGGCAAACGTAAAACCCCTTGCCAACACCAATAGTTCGGCAATATTTTTGTTGTAGGTATATCGACCAATCAAAGTGGAAAAAATGTTGTTGCAGGCACAAAAACTGTTGTATCAAAAGGTGGACGAGCACAGCGCGCCCTACGATTTGGACGTTAACAATTGTCACTTCAAACAGGCACACATTGTAGCACAGTTTTGGCAAAATACATAGTCTATAACAAAGGATACAGCGGTGGCCTGACAAAGCAGAAGGTGGTTAGCAAAATGATAAGACGAGGGGAACTTTATTACGCGGATTTGAACCCTGTGGTGGGTAGCGAGCAAGGGGGCGTGCGCCCTGTTTTGGTGTTGCAAAATGACGTCGGCAACAAGTACAGCCCCACCATCATTGCAGCGGCAACCACAAGTAGGCTAACCAAGGCGAAACTGCCCACCCACATCGAAATTGCCAAGGAAAATTCGCCACTATCCAAAAACTCCATTGTGCTTTTGGAGCAAATCCGCACCATCGACAAAAGTCGCATCAAGGAAAAAATTGGCGAACTTTCGCCGGAAATTATGCAACAAATAGATAACGCCCTACTTGTGAGTTTGGGATTTTTTACGACGAATTGAATATGGTATTTGTATTGAAAAAGCGACTGCAAATGCAGTCGCTTTTGATGTTAATATTTACAACATTATCTGCGGGAGGATGGTATCCTCCCCTACGAATTTTACTGAAAGCTAACTACTAAATTGCCACTTGAAAACAACTGATATAAATCCGGAAAAATACCAATTAAAAACAAAAAGGAGCACCACGTGTTCCTTTTTTTGCTATATTCAAGTGTGTTCAATTAATAATTTTACTAAATTATCTCAAGAATCTTGGTCGTTTTACAAACCAAATTTCAAGTTTATTTTAGCTACATTCACTAATGGCTCCTTCTGGGAGGGAGCTGGCGCCGTAGGCGACTGAGGGAGAATGCAGTACTGGTGATAATTGCTTTCGTGGGCTCCTTCCACCACTATCGTGGTCCCCCTCCCTCTCGGAGGGCGGCTTTGACGACATGATCTATGTATTGGCAAACGGCTACAAAATTTGTATCAATTTGTATATTTGTAAAGCGCAATACTTTTAGATTGTAACCTTCGAGCACTTCTGTACGAAATGCATCACTTTGCAATCCTTGCTCGGAGTAATGTTGCGAGCCATCAATCTCGATAATCAATTTTGCCTTGTGACAATAAAAATCTGCAATGTAATTGCCTATTGCCTTTTGCCGTTGAAATCTAATTTCGTACTTTTACAAAAAGTCAAACCACAGATGGTTTTCTTGTGGGGTTGCATTTTTACGCAAGTTTTTAGCAAGGAGTATGTTGTTTTTGTTATAGTCAAGTGACACAGTTATACCTACAAAAAAATTCTAACTTTTGCCGTCAAAAAGCAACAAGATTTTGCGAAATCGACTTAACTAAATCGCCACTTCAAAGCGTTCGGCAAAGGGTTCGTACTCGTAGCCCTCCAGTGCAAAGTCGTCCACGGTAAAGTCGTAGAAGTTGGTAACGTTTTTGTTCATCACAAACTTGGGCGCGGGGTGAGGTGTGCCTTGGAGCATGCGTTCCACTTGTTGGATGTGGCGGTCGTAGATGTGACTGTCGGCAATGACGTGAACAAGTTCTCCAACTTGGAGTCCGCTAACTTGCGCCAGCATGTGTACCAAAACGGCATATTGCACCACGTTCCAGTTGTTGGCAACGGCCATATCGTTGGAGCGTTGGTTCAAAATTGCATTGAGGCGTCCATCCACCACATTGAAAGTTACCGAGTAGGCACAGGGGTAGAGGTGCATTTCGCTCAGATCCTTGTGAACGTAGATGTTTGTGATAATGCGACGGCTGTATGGATTGTGTTTGAGGTCGTACAACACCTTGTCCACTTGATCCATGTCCCCCTCGGGGTAGTGACTTTTTACGCCAAGTTGGTAGCCGTACGCCTTGCCAATGGAGCCTGTTTCGTCCGCCCAACTATCCCAAATGTGGCTGTTGAGGTCGTTGACGTTGTTGCTCTTTTTTTGCCAAATCCACAGTAGTTCATCAATTGCCGCCTTGAACGCAGTACGTCTAAGCGTGATGATGGGGAATTCCTCAGCAAGATTGTATCTGTTTACCACGCAAAACACCTTTTTGGTGTGGGCAGGTGTGCCATCGTGCCAGCGTGTGCGGACGTTTTGGTTGGTATCCTCCCAGCCGTTTTGGATGATGTTTTGCATGTTTTGTTGGAAAATTAAGTCTGCTTTGCTCATAAAAACCTCTTTGGTAGAAGATTGGATTGGACAGCGCAAAAGGGATGTTTTTTAACAATCCCTCCGTATTGCTACGCAATCCACCTCCCTTTGCACAAGGGAGGCACTATGCAATATTGCATAGCAATCAATATTTATCGCGTATTTTCTTACAAAATATTGTACCAAAATGCGCCCTGCAAGTCAATAGCAGAGCGCGTAAACAATGATTTGGATTTTTCATTATTGGGGCTAACAACAGGATATAAAGTGCTGATACTGTAACGAAGTTTGACTTGCCTCCCTTGTGTAAAGGGAGGTGCCTAGTAAACACGAGGCGGAGGGATTGTATACAGTTTGTTAGACAATCCCCAATCGGTGGAAAAGTCCCCACCCTACCATTTGTTTGTTGCGGATTGATAGGCTGATGGTTAAATGCGGACAGTCGGGGACGCCTGTCCCTACAATTGTTACATATTACCTGTGTAGGAGAGGCATTTATTCAACAAATACAATCAAACAACCACTAACAACTTAACGTTGCAACGACGTTTTGCATGGCGGAAAATGCGTTTGAGCCTTCGATGTAGGCACGGATTTTGGGCTCGGTGCCACTTTTGCGCAGTACCATTCGGCAATCGGGGTACAACTTTTTTAGTTGCAAGGCAATTTGCTCGAGGGATTTTTCCTCCGCCAAAGCAATGTTTTTGTCCGTCAAAGGGATACTTTTGGAAAGGTATGGCAAATCGGTGCACTCGCGAGCGTATTGCAAAATACTACCCTTTTCCTTGAAGATTTTTGCAACAAACAGGGCGTTGATGATGCCGTCTGCCGTTGTTGCGTAGTCTGTCATCAAGTAGTGACCACTTTCCTCGCCACCGAAATTTAGGCTGTTTTTCGCCATCAAATTGAATACGTTTGTGTCGCCAACGTCACTACGAAGCAAAGTGATGCCAATGTTTTTGAGAGCGCTTTCCACACCACCATTTGTTAGCACCGTGCCAACGACGGTGTTCTTTTTGAGGGCGGACTTTTCCCTTAGGTACTTGCAAATGGCGTAAAAAACCTTGTTGTTGGGCACAAACTTTTCCCCTTCGAACACGGCTACGCGGTCGCAGTCGCCATCGAATGCAAAGCCCAGATGGAAGTTGCCACCAACAAGTTTGCTTTGCAAAAACTCCGTGTGGGTTGCGCCACAGTTGACGTTGATTTTGTCCCCACAAAGGGTGTCGCAATGGGCGGTTACTGATGCACCGACCTTTTCGAACACCTTGGTTGCCACGCGATAACTTGCGCCATAGCAACAATCCAGCGCCACGCGTAGCCCCTCCAAATTGACGTCAATGGCTCGAGTGACGTCTTCGGCGTAGATGTTTTGAATGTCGTAGAACACCGGTTCAAACAGTTTTTGTGGCGTAAAAGCGCGCGCAGATTGCCCCGACATCATTGCCGAAACCACCTTTTGTTTGGCGGTGCAAAGTTTGACACCGTAGCGGTCGAAAACCTTTAGGCCGTTGTCGTTGGGTGGGTTGTGAGAGGCGGTTATCATCACGCCGTAATCGCCGCCAAACTTGCGCACAAAGTGTCCAACCGCATTGGTGGGCAACACCCCCAAGTTGATGACGTTGCCACCACCATCGTAGATGCCTTGCGACAGACATTGGAAAAGCCTTTCGCCGGAGTTGCGAGTATCTCTGCCAATCACAATGATTGGGCAATCATCCCCCAAAAGCGCCAAAGATTTGCCAAGTAAAAAAGCAGTACCATCGTTTAGGGTACTGCTTCCGTATGTGCCACGGATTCCATCTGTACCAAAAAAATTCATAGTTTCCCCCTTCCACATTTTCGTGGGCAAGACGTTTAGTTGAAAAAATGTTTTCTTTGGTATAGTGTATGCTGGAGTATGGACAAGTTATGACTGGTTTTGTGTTGTAATGATACCGCTGAGGCGGTATGCGGAAGAACATAGAATACGCCCCTACACAAGCAGATACAATGCGGGAGGATGATATCCTCCCCTACAACTCGACATTGCTAGTTTTGCGCGTCGTCCCTCGACACAAATGGGACTTTGTCGCAAGATAACTTTGTTATTTTACAGTTTTGCTGTAGGATGCGGCAAAAAGTCCTGCTTTAGCGCCATCGCCACATGCCGTGACAATTTGCTTAAGTGGACCGTTGGTAACGTCCCCTGCGGCATACAAACCCTTGATGTTGGTTTGAGCGCGGTCGTCAACCACAATGTAGCCACGTTGCATGTTGAGCCCTTCCACCTTGACAAAGTCGGTTGCTGGGGTAGATCCCACTGCAACAAACACGCCGGAAACACTCAGGCAAGTGGTTGCGCCGTCGGCAAAAACGTCGATGTATTGCACTTCGCTCTCCCCACCAATGGCGGAAACTGTGCCGTAGACAAGCTGCACGTTGTCCTTTGCAAGGAGCGCATCAATAACCTTTTGCTCGCCTGTGAGTTCGGAGTTGGCAACAAGGTAGACCGTTTTGCAAATGTCGGCTAGGTACAATGCCTCCTTTGTGGCGGAGTTGCCAGAGCCAACAACTGCAACGTCCAAATTGCGGTAGAAGTTGCCGTCGCACGTTGCGCAGTAACTGACGCCCTTGCCGATGTAGTCGTTTTCGATGCCAAGTTTGTTGTGGGTTGTGCCTGTTGCAACAATCACCGCATCAAATGTGTGTTGGCCTTTGTCGGTAGTGATGCAAAAGCCGTTGTCGCATTTAGTCAAAGATAGCACCTTTTGGCGAGTTTGTTTTAGCCCAAGTTGCTTGGCTTGAGTTGCCATGTTTTGAGCAAGTTCCCAACCTTCGATGGATGGGTAGGATGGGTAGTTTTCAATTTTGTCCAATGTGGCAACAAGACCGCCAAGGCCAAATTGCTCGAACAAGGTTACGTTTACGTTTGCGCGTAGCGCGTAGATTGCAGCGGAAAGTCCCGCTACACCGCCACCGATAATTGCGATGTTTTTCATAGTGATTTTCCTTTGTTGATTTTGTGATTTGGTTGCAATGTGTTAGCATCAAAAGTAGATTTGTAACGGTTGCAACTGTTGTTTGCCTGTTTGTTACTACTGACGTTTTGTGTGATTATCAATACTGATGTGTGAGGGTTGAACTGTTGTTTTTTTGGAAAATTGCCGTCCAAAGTTAGTCCTCGAAGTCGTCCGTAGACACATCTTTGAACTTGCGAATAATGCTGTTAACAACGTCGAAATCAAAACCGCGATACAGCAAAAATCTTTGCAGTTTTTGCATATTTTTGAGGTCACGTGGTTTGTTTTTGAGATATTTTTCCGCAAGAGCAGTTGCCGTTGCAAGTTGATCTTCCGTATCAATTTGCACTTGGTCGTCCACCTCCGCGTGGGAAATCCCCTTGTTGATTAGTTCCTGCTTGATGCGCCTTTGTCCCTTGTGCGATTTGCTTTGCTCGGCATACATCCTTGCATAGGCTTGGTCGTCAAGATACTTGTAGCCAATCAGTTTTTGGATAACAGCATCGACAACTTCCGTGGGGTAGCCCTTTTTGGTGAGATAATCGCGCATTTGCTTGGTTGTTTTCATTGCGCGCGCAAGGTAGTCCACCGCTTTGCCAAAGGCAACGGACGTTTCCGAATCCAACACGGCAGTTTTGATGATTTCCGTGTCTACATCCTTGCCAATTTTGAGCCCCAACTTCATTACCGTTAGCATTTCCAAAGCGAAAGCAAACTCGCCATCAAGGTAGATGTTGGCGCGAGATTTGTTGTTTTTTTGGATTTGCATATCGGTGATTGTGGGCATGGCACTTCCCCTTTGGTTGTTTGCACCATTATACCACAACTATTGCAAAAATACAAGAGTGTTTTGAGCAATATAAAATAATCAATATTGTTGTTTTACCATCTAAATGACACGTTTTGATGGCGGTTGCCCTTCAAAATGCTTTACGAAACAAACGATTGCTTTACCAATGTTGATTTGCAACTACCATTTTGCACGCCTGCCACCATCAACCGTGCAAACTGTTGTACTTTTCCACCGCTTGACGATACTTTTGCGCAAGTTTTTGGATGTAGGTTTGCTTTTGCTCGGGAGTGAGATTTGCCATGTAGTGTTGGTCGGCAAGGCGCATCAACGGATTGCTGATTGTTTCGTTACTGGTCAAAATGGCAACCACTTTGGCATAGAACTCCTGCTCTTCGCAAAAGCCATCGTAGTCGTAGATTTGCCTTTGCAATTTGCGATGTTGCTCCTCGGCAACCTTGTGTGGGGAGATGCCAAGTGTGGCGGCAACTTGTTTTTCGTGGGCAAGTTCCGCCTTGGCTTGCTCCCAAAAGCCGTTTTTCATCCTTTCTTTGGCGCGTTTGGCGTAGTCTTTTAGTGTGGACATAGTAACCTCGATGTAGATTGATAGATTTTGCTTGATGGGTAAATTTGTAACAATTTGGCATTTTTTGTAGAAAAACGTCCGCAAAATAACAAAACTGCCTACCAAAATTTGGTAAGCAGTTTATCTTTTGTACATTATAGGTGTAAATAAGGCAGTGATCGATTGATCACATAATGACGAAAGCGCGAGTAATGTTTGTTCAGCGCAAGCGTTTTGGCGGATAAAACGCAAACAAGACATGTGTTATTGTGAGGGCGCATACCTGGAAGGTCTGTAACCGAACAAAACACATAGGATTGTGTAGTCGTTTTGCCGTCAAAAAACAAACAGGACTTGCGATTGAGTCATCAATTACATTCTGCTACGTTTACGAGCAGCTTCTGCCTTCTTCTTGCGGCGAACGCTTGGTTTTTCGTATTGTTCCTTTTTACGAAGGTCACCGATGATACCGTCGCGAGCGCAACGACGCTTGAATCTACGCAATGCGCTATCCAATGTTTCGTTTTCACCAACTTTGATTGTTGCCATGTTCTTTTTCGCCCCCTTCCTTGTACCAAGGTGAAATTTTGCTCAACTGAGCACTTGTACATTATATAGCAAAGCCCAAAAACTGTCAATGGATTGAGGGCAGATTTTGCAAAAGTTTTTGCCAAACAAAAAGAAGTGGACAAAACTGTCCACTTCTGCAAAATTTTGTTCAAATTTGGTTTAGATGTAGGAAATAAGCACCACTGTTACCACAGCGCAAATTGCCGCAAGGATCAAAAGTCCTGCGTAGTGTTTGAAAAAGTGTCCTGCTTTTTTGGAATTGCGTTTGTTACTCATAGTTAGTTACCTCAATGGTGTTTTTGAATTGAAATGATGTTTGTCTTGACAAGGCGGGACGCCAAGGGTGTCCTCCCCTACAACAAAACACATAGGATTGTGTAGACCTTTTGCCGTCAAAAATCAAACAGAAATTACTTGAGACCCCAAATTGTTTCCTCAGCGCCGGCATCCAAAAGGCCCATTGCGGAGTCCAAAATGAGTTTGAGTTGAACTGCATCAAGATAGCGCTTAACTTTGCCGTTGTGCATTGCGGAGATGATACCCGTTTCCTCACTTACAACGATAACTGTAAGGTCGGAATTGCTTTCGGAAAGGGCAATTGCAGCACGGTGACGGCTACCAAACTCGCGTGGAAGGTTTGCATCTTGTGTCATTGGAAGGTAGCAACCTGCGCACACAACTTTGTTTGCCATGATAACCACAGCGCCATCGTGAAGGTTTGTTTTGGGGAAGAAGATTGTTTCCAAAAGGTCGGCGGAGATTTCCGCTTGAATTTGCACACCGCTATCGGTGATGCTATCGGGGATGTCGCTACCAACGATGATGAGGGCGCCTGTGTCCGTTTTGGAAAGACGTTGGCAAGCCTTGATGATTTCCGTTACCGACTTGTGGAGGTCAGCACGGCCAAGGTCCTCGGCATCAAAGTCGTGCTTGTTGTTCCACGCCTTGAGGAAGATGTCCTTGCGGAAGTCTTGCGCAAAGAAGTGCATGGCAGCAACAAACAATGCAAAGAAAACAAAGTACACGTAAAACTGGATGTTTGGGATATCAAAAAGTGCGATAAAAAACAACGCAACAATAACACCTACAAAAATGTAGGATACAAGTTGCAAGTTACGCTTGCGTGCATAGTAAAATACCACAAAGTACATTGCGGTGATAACCAACGTTGCCAACACTTTGGCAACTGTTTCCATGATGTCGCCAGTTGTAAAAAACTCTTTGATAAATTCCAGAAGTTTCATTTTTCTGTCCTTGAAATAAATTTGCTTATAATTATTATATATTGAATTTTGAAAATAGTAAAGTTTTTACGAAAGAAAAGTGCACAAAATTTAATAATTTTTTACAAATTTTGCAAATTTTGACACTCGTGCGCGGAAAATTTCGCCACTTGTGGGAATATGCTAAGCCAAGGAGAAGTTATGAAGGTGGCAATTGTTGGCTATGGCAACGTTGGCAAGGCGCTAAAAACCATTGTAGAAAGGGACGAAGGTATGCAACTTGTAGGGGTGTTTTCACGACGAAAACTGTCGTTAACGGAGTACATCCCATTTGACGAACTGCCCAACTATCGTGGCAAAATTGATACGCTTTTGTTGGCACTTGGTAGTTACGGCGACGTGGTGGAAAACGCGCAAAACTTTGCGGGGTTTGATACAGTTGACTGCTTTGATAACCACGCAAAGATATCCGCCTACAAGTGCTTGATGGGTAAACTTAACAGCAAAAATTTGTCCATTGTGGCAACAGGGTGGGATCCGGGGATTCTTTCCGTAGTTCGTGCCCTTTTCCACTTTGGTACACCTCCCACCACCATTTGGGGCGAAGGCATCAGCCAGGGCCACTCCAATGCATTGCGCACAATACCGCAAGTGATAGACGGTGTACAGTTTACCCTGCCTGTGAAAAACGCCACCGACCTTGCAAAAAACGGTCAACGCGATGGGCAAAAACTGCACAAGCGTGTGTGCTACGTTGCCTGTGTGGAAAGTGCAAAAGGCGATGTGGAAAGGGAAATCAAAAGTATGCCCTACTACTTTGATGGCTACGACACGCAAGTTGTGTTTTGCACTCCGCAAGAGGTACGCAAGCTAAAACAGAAAACGGCTCACGCTGGTCGTGTTGTTGCAAGTGGGGATGGATTCCATTGCGAGGCGCGCGTTTCCATGCAAAACAATGCATTGTTCACCGCCAAAATAATGACACGTTATGCCAAAATTTTGCCAAAACTAAAGGCGGACGGCTACCTTGGAGCGGTGGACGTGTTGGACATTCCGCCCAGATATTTGACGGAAAACAACGTGCTGTGAAATGTATTTCGGGAGGGGCAACCCCTCCCCTACGTTGTGGTAGTTTGATGCGTGTTTTAGGTTATAGATACGTACCATTGTTGTGGTAGTTTGATATGTTTTTGGGTACAAAAGCAAAATTCTAGCACTTTTTCCATCAAGCAAAATTGATGTTTTTTGCAACAAAAAGAGCAATCCGCATTTGGATTGCCCTTTTGTTTTTGTCAAATATTATGGTTAGCGTTGTACACGACCAGATGCGTTACCATTTGCAAGCGCTTCCACTTCGGCAACGGAAACAAGGTTGTAGTCGCCTTCGATGGAGTGCTTCAAGCAACTTGCTGCAACGGCAAATTCGATTGCGGATTGGCTATCCTTGCCTGTCAAAAGGGAGTAGATAAGGCCACCGCCAAAACTGTCGCCACCGCCTACGCGGTCAACGATGTGCATTGCGTACTTCTTGGAGAAGTATGCCTTGCCACCTGTGTAGAGCATTGCGGACCAGTTGTTGTCGTTTGCGGAAAGACTTTCGCGAAGTGTGATTGCCACACCCTTAAAGCCAAAGCGCTCGGTAAGTTGTTCTGCAACGGAAATGTAACCTTGGTGGTTAAGTTTGCCGCTGTCGATATCGGTGTTGGATGCTTCGATGCCGAAAACGTCCTTTGCATCTTCTTCGTTAGCGATGCAGTAGTTGATGTAGTGGCAAAGTTCGCCCATAACTTGGCCTGCCTTTTGCTTGGACCAAAGTTTTTTGCGGAAGTTGAGGTCGCAGGAAATTGTGATACCACGCTTTTGCGCTTCTACGCATGCGATACGGCAGATTTCTGCAACGTCGTCGCTCAATGCTGGTGTGATACCTGTAAAGTGGAACCAATCAACGTCTTGGAAAATTTTGTCCCAATCGAAGTCGCTTGGAACTGCTGTGGAAATGGAAGAGTGAGCGCGGTCGTAGATAACCTTGGATGGACGTTGAGATGCGCCCTTTTCGCAGTAGTAGATACCAACGCGTTCGCCACCGCGAACAACCAAGGACGTGTCTACACCAAACTTACGCAAAGAGTTGATTGCGCATTGACCGATTTCGTGTGCGGGCAATTTGGAAACGAAGGATACAGGGATACCGTAGTTAGCAAGGGATACTGCAACGTTAGCCTCGGCACCACCAAAAGTTGCCTCGTAGGAATCGCTTTGTACAAAACGCAAGTAGTTGAATGGCGCAAGGCGCAACATAAGTTCACCAAATGTAATAACTTTCATGTTAGTTTTCTCCTATAGTCTAAATTTAATTGTAAAAATTGACAATCCACCAGTCACTATCGTGCCCCCTTTACACAAAGGGGCCAATCGGATGAGTTCAAATGGTACAACTTGTGAACTAACCGAGATGGCGAATACGTTTGGATTAGGCGTTTTTGAGTGCTTCGTCTACAAAGAAGCTACCGCCAACAGCGTAGATCTTGTCACAAGCCATAAACTCGTCGATGTTGTCCATGTTTACACCACCAGTTGGGATAAACTTGATTTGTGGGAATGGACCGGAAAGCGCCTTAATAGCTTTCAAGCCACCGTACACGTTTGCAGGGAAGAACTTGAGAACTCTAAGTCCCAATGCAATTGCTTGCATAATTTCGGTAGGAGTTACGCATCCAGGGTAGTATGGGATGTTGCGCTCTATACAAATTTTGGCAACTTCCTCGCTAAGACCTGGGGAAACGATAAACTTTGCACCTGCTTCCAACGCTTGGAGGCATTGTTCAGCATTGATAACTGTGCCTGCGCCAACGTTCATATCGGGAAATTCCTTTACTGCAAGAGCGATAGCATCACGAGCGCAAGCAGTACGGAAGGTGATTTCCGCACAGTTGATGCCGTAGTTTTGAAGTGCGGAAAGGATGGGTTTTGTTTGTTCAATTTCTTTGATTACCACTACTGGTATGCAACGAGATTTGTCCATAGTATATTTCTCCTCAAATATATTGTGATTTTACAGATGGAGCTGTGTGACTAGCACCATCAAATTGTTAGATTAGATTTGCTACTACACACCAGAGTAGGAGGAAAATCCGCCATCAACTGGGATGATAACACCGGTAACAAAGCCACTTGCTTGGTCATCGGCAAGCCACAAAAGTGTACCAATAAGGTCGTCGATTTCGCCAAACTTCTTCATTGGAGTTGCTGCCAAAATTTTGCCTGTGCGAGCGGTTGGTTGACCGTCTTGTGTGTACAACAATGCGCGGTTTTGGTTTGTTACAAAGAAACCTGGTGCAATTGCATTGCAACGGATGTTACATGGAGCAAAGTGTACTGCAAGCCATTGAGTAAAGTTGGATACACCCGCTTTTGCTGCGGAGTATGCAGGGATTTTTGTAAGAGGGCGGAATGCATTCATGGAAGAAACGTTGATGATGTTACCACCAGTTTTTACCATGTCTACTGCAAACACTTGTGTTACCAAAAATGCGCTTGTGATGTTGAGGTCAAAAACAAACTTCAAACCACTTTCTTCCAAAGCGAAAAAGTCCTTTGCGCCTTCGAGGTCGGGTGTCATGTATTCGTTGTCGCAAGTTGCGCGTGGGTTGTTACCGCCTGCACCATTGATGAGCATTGTTACTGCGCCAAACTTTGCGTTAACTTCCGCCTTGGCACGCTCGATATCTGCCTTGTCAAGACAGTTGCACTTTACTGCAAATGCGTTTTCGCCAATTTGGTCTGCCATTGCTTGAGCGCCAGCAAGGTTGATATCCAACAAGGCAACCTTTGCACCACACTCGGCAAGCGCTTTTGCAAATTCGCCACAGATGATACCACCTGCGCCTGTTACTACTGCTACTTGATTGGTCAAGTCAACTTTGAATGGAAGTTTCATTATTTGTTATCTCCTTTGAGTTTGTCCAGCATATCCCAAACACCAAGCATGTACATGATGCCAAGCGCGCGGTCGTAAAGTCCATAGCCCGGACGTACTGTGCCGGCCTTTTCGCCCCAAAGGTGTCTGCCGTGGTCAGGACGGATGTAACCTTGGTAGTTGTTGTCGTGGTAGGCCTTCAAAATGTCCAAGATGCGTGTGTCGCCATCACAATCGCGGTGGCTTGCTTCGGAAAAGTCGCCATTGGGGAAGTGTTTTACGTTGCGAATGTGCGCAAATGCAATGCGGTCGCAATGCTTGCGAACAATTTCGGCAACATTGTTATCTGGGTTGGCGTTCAAACTGCCCGAGCAAAGTGTCAAGCAGTTGCATGGGTGGTCTACCATCTTCAAGAAGCGGTCGATGCTTGGCTCGTCCACCAAAAGACGTGGAAGACCAAAAATATCCCATGGTGGATCGTCCATGTGGATGGCCATTTTGATGCCTGTTTCCTCGCAAGTAGGCATGATTGCCTCCAAGAAGTACTTCAAATTTGCCCAAAGTTTTTCGTGGTCAACACCTTCGTACGCCTTGAACAATTCGTCCAACTTTGCCATACGTTCCGGCTCCCAACCGGGGAAGGACATGTTGTACTTTTCGGTGAAGTCCAAGATGTACTTAGCCATTGCTTTGTAGTCCTCTTGGATCATACCCTTTTCGTAGAAGAGCGCTGTGCTACCATCGCCAACAGGTCTAAACAAGTTGGAGCGTGTCCAGTCGAAGATGGGCATAAAGTTGTAGCAAATTACCTTTACACCAAACTTTGCAAGATTTTTGATGGTGGTTTTGTAGTTTTCGATGTACTTGTCGCGAGATGGAAGGCCAATTTTGATGTCGTCGTGAACGTTTACCGACTCAACAACGTCGATATTGAAACCATACTCAGCGCATTGCGATTGAACTTTGGCAATTTCTTCCTCGTGCCAAACTTCGCCGGGCATCTTGTCGTGGAGCGCCCACACAATGCCTGTTACACCGGGGATTTGCTTGATGTCGGAAAGGGTAATTTTGTCGTTACCATCTCCGTACCAACGAAACGTCATTTGCATAGTGTTAACCTCTGTGCTACTTTAGATTTTGAGCATATTTCAGCAATTTATATTTTACCCCTAAACAACGTAGATGTCAAGATGCAAATTGCAAAATATGATACTCAATTGTTAACAAAATTAAAAAAGTATAGACAGTTTTTTATGATTGCAGTCTATACTTTGGTAATTTGCTATATATTTGCTACATTTGCAATGTTTGTTATATCCGTTGCACCATCGCTGTGGGGTGCGCCCAAACAAAACAAACTTACTCAGCAACTACGCTTGTGTCCGCAGTTGTGCTGGCTTCTACGTCATTTTGCACGTTTACATCGAACATGTTTTTGTCGTATTGCGCTTGCTTGTAGGCAAATTGTTTGCGGTAAGCCCTGATGGCAAATGGCAAAAACACTAGCAATGCGCACACTTCGGCAAATGGATAGCAGAACCAAATGCCCTTTGTTTGCCACAGGTGGTCGAACAAAAATGCCGATGGAATGAGGAAAATAAGTTGACGGCAAAGGCTCATAAGCAAACTGGAAATTGGGCTGTTGATGCTTTGGAGCATGTTGATAACTAAAATGGAAAATGCCGCAGGGATAAATGCAATGCTAATCACGCGGAATGCGTAAGCACCACTTTCCACAAGCAACTTGTTTTGCGCCATAAGTTCTTCCATTGTTTGACCGTCGGCTGGAATTTGACTTTCGAAAATGGACATCAACGTTTCCGGCATGGCTTGGAACAAAACTGTGCCCACACACATTACGCCCAACGCGATGGAAAGGGCCAGTTTGAAAGTTTGGTTGAAACGCTTTTTTTGGTTTGCGCCGTAGTTGTAGGAAAGGATTGGCATTGTGCCTTGCATAAGTCCAAACACAGGCATAAAGATGAATGATTGAACCTTGAAGTAGGCGGAAAGGACGTTTTTGCCCATGTTGAAATCGTACTTGTTCAAGATGAGGTTCAAAATGATGGTGATGATGGAGCCCATTGCGTTCATGATGAGCGCGGGTGTACCAACGCGCAAAATTCTGCTGAAGTATTTGCCCTCCAACTTGAAACCCTTAAAGGACAAGGATACGTCTTGCTTTTTGAACACAAATGCCAAAATGTTGATGGCTGCTGCCGTCCATTGACCAATCACCGTTGCCAAGATTGCACCAAACACGCCCATCTTTAGGGGGATGATGAAAAGCGCATCCAATGCAATGTTTGTCAATGCGCCCACCAGTTGGGAAATCATTGGAACTTTCATGTTGCCGGTTGCTTGCAAAATGCGTGCGCCAACGATATCGAAAATGATACCAATACTGCAACAAAGGTAGATTGTGAGGTACATTGTGCCGTACTCGACAATCACAGGGTTATCGTCTTCCACAAACAACTTTACAAATGGTTTGGAAAGTGTCAAGCCCACGATAAAGATGACAATCCAAGCGATAACACCCATAACCAGCGCGGATTTTGCAGCTTTGTTGGCCTTTTCGCGGTTGCCTTCGCCAAGTTTACGCGCGATGTAGGCATTGGCACCCACACCAATACCAATTGCCACCGCTGTGACAAGCATTGTGATGGGCATAACCACGCTTACTGCGGAAAATGCTTCGTTGCCGACGTAGTTTGTGAGGAACAAACTGTCTACGATGTTGTACAAAGATTGTACCAGCATGGAAAAAATTGCTGGCAAACTCATAGAAATGAGCAACTTGCCAATGCTGGTGTTGCGCATTTTGTCTGATTGAAGTACTGCCAAATTAGTTTACCTTCCTTTTTGTATGATTAGGCGAGCAATTTGCACCACCCAAAGTTTTTTAGATTGATGGGAAAAACGTCCGCTACAATTTCCACACTCTTGCGGTGGAAGTTACTTTTGCAACAGAACTTGCCACAGTTTTACGGGGTAAAAAGGCACAGAAAATGCTCGGCAAAGGTGCAAAGGGCGTTTTGCCACAAAACGATATGCATTGTAACACAAAAATTTTATTTAGTAAACTAAATAAGCGCACCAAAAACAACTATTGCAAAATTGTATACCGCGGTGGTTGCAATAAACTTTTCCTATAAGAAATTTGGCTTGTTGGCGCTTTTACACTTGAATAGCGCAAAGTTTTTTGGTATAATGGATGCAAGGTGTTGCATCCAAAAGGATGCTAAAACCACCAACGGAGAAAATATGAACACAAAACCAGCGGAACTACATCTATCTTTGCAAGACAACGAGTGGGCTTTCACCCACACCACCCACGACAGACAAATTGCCCGTGGCATTGTTGTGGATACCGAAGGCAACTTCTACTTTGTGCGCGCCGATCGCGACGACGACTTTGGCAAGGCAATCATCATCGAAACGGCCGGTGGCGGAGTGGAAAGTGGCGAGGACTTGGCCACAGCAATTGTGCGCGAACTGCAAGAGGAATTGGGCGTGGACGTGACCGTGTTGTGCAAAGTTGGCGTTGTGGAGGACTACTACAACCTTATCCACAGGCACAACATCAACAACTACTTTTTGTGCAAGGTGGTTGGCTTTGGCGAAAAGCACCTTACCGCCGACGAAATTGACCGTTGGCACCTTTCCACTTTGAAACTAAGTTACGACGATGCCGTTTTGGAGTACCAAAAGCGCGCAACCACACCACTTGGGCGACTTGTTTGCAACCGCGAACTACCCATCTTGAAGCACGCAAAACTTATGCTTGATTGGTACAAAAGTAACCCTTAACGACTACAAAAGTGGGTTATCCTACTACAATAATATTTCTACCATATTTTAGCAAAAAACAAACGGCCGATTGAGTGAAATCAGCCGTTTTTTGATACACGTGGTGTGTTTTTTAATTGTGAGTATGGAAAAATTTGCCGTAAAAAAGAGTAGCAATTTTGCTACTCTTTTGTTTTGTAATCATAACTAAGTTATTTGTACTAGGACTTTTGCAACGTCAGCTTGAAAAGTCGCTACTGCACTACTTTGATTGCACGTACTTGCAAAAGTTGATTGTGTAGTTGCCGTCTTGGATGTTTTCGCTAGCTTCCACAAGTTGCCAATTGGGCATGTCATCAAGGTTGGGGAAGAAAACTTCCGCATCGCCATCTGCTTGCACCTTTGTGACGTAAGCAGTTTGGCAACTGTCCAAAAGCAATTTGTACACAGTTGCGCCACCAATCACAAACACGTCGTCGGTGTTGTAGTTTTGGAGCAAGCCAAAAAGGTCTTCCACCGTGGTGACGGTTGTTGCGCCATCGTGGTTGTTGCCTTGGTGGTCAAGCACGATATTCACGCGATTGGGCAATGCACCATTGGGGAAGGTTTGGAAGGTTTTTGCGCCCATAACCACCACTTTGCCGGTGGTTGTTTGACGGAAAAACGCCATGTCCTTTTTGAGGGAAAAGAGCAAATTGTTGTTTTTGCCAATGCCCCATTTGTTGTCTACTACTACGATAAGATTCATTGAGTGGTCCTTTGTCCTTTTCGTTCAATATTCACAAAAGAATTTTGCGGACGACCGCAGGTCGCCCTGTCGCCCCCGTCAGTCTTGCGTTTGCTCACCAATTAGTCGTTGATGTCGATTTTGATGGAAACGTCACGGAGTTGTTGCTCGGTAACTGTGGAAGGTGCAGACATCATCAAGTCTTGCGCGGACTTGTTAAGTGGGAATGCAATAACGTCGCGGATTATATCTGTTCCGCACAGGAACATCAACAAGCGGTCGAAACCAAATGCACAGCCGGCGTGTGGTGGAGCGCCGTAGTCAAATGCGTTGAACAACGCGGGAAATTTGTTTTCCACAACGCTACGGTCGTAGCCAGCCATTTCAAATGCTTTTACCATTACTTGTGGGTTGTGGTTGCGTACCGCACCGGAAAGCAGTTCTACGCCGTTCAAAACAAGGTCGTATTGGTAAGCCAAAATTTCCAATGGGTTTTTGTTCAACAATGCATCAAGTTCGCCTTGTGGCATGGAGAATGGGTTGTGAGAGAATTGGATTTGACCATCTTCTTCCTCGAAGAATGGGAAGTCGACAATCCAAACAAACTTGAAGTCGTCGCTCAAAATGTTGAGTTCGGTGCCCAACTTGTTGCGAAGTGTGGAAATAAGTTTTGTTGCGCGAGGGGCTGTGTCGGCAATGATAAAGATGGAGTCGCCATTTTGTACACCGAGAGTTTCCAAAATGTACTTTTGTTCTTCCTCCTTCAAGAATTTTACTGCACTGCCGGAAAGCGCATTATCGTTGTACTTGAACCAGCAAAGGCCCTTGCCTTCGTTGTCGATAACAAACTTTGTCATTGCATCATACCACTTGCGACCTTTGTCGGCACAAGTTGCCTTGATTGCCTTGATTGTTTTGCCGTTGAACACGGAAAACTCGCTTGTTGCAAGGCCTTCGGTCAAATCTACAACCTTAAGTGGGTTTCTTAGGTCGGGCTTGTCGCTACAGTAGTCGCGCATTGCATCAGCATATGTCAAACGCTCGAACTTGGCAGGTACAGTTTTGCCGGTAAAGTCCTTGATGATTTTGCCCATCAAGTCTTCCATTACGGCAAACACGTCCTCTTGAGTAGCAAAGGACATTTCCAAGTCAAGTTGGTAAAATTCGCCTGGGGAGCGGTCTGCACGAGCGTCCTCGTCACGGAAGCATGGAGCAAGTTGGAAGTAGTTATCGAAACCGCTGATCATCAACAATTGCTTGAATTGTTGTGGCGCTTGTGGCAAAGCGTAGAACTTGCCTGGGTTAAGACGGCTTGGAACCAAAAAGTCGCGTGCGCCTTCGGGGCTGGAAGATGTCAAAATTGGAGTTTGAACTTCCAAAAAGTCGTGGTTGTGCATGTAATTGCGTACGTATTGCATAAGTTTGGAGCGCAAAACGATACGTTCGTGGTTGGCAGGGTTGCGTAGATCCAAGTAGCGGTATCTAAGGCGCAAGTCTTCGCGGGTGTTTTCCGCATCGGCAATTTCAAATGGCAAAACCTTGTTGCATGCGCCCAAAATTTCCATTTTTTCCACCTTGATTTCGATGTCGCCTGTGGGCATCTTGGGGTTTTTGCTGATACGTTCAAGCACTTCGCCTGTGATGGAAACAACGCTTTCGCGTGCGGGGGCTTCTTGGCCGTCCAAGATTACTTGTGTAACGCCAAAGTGGTCGCGGATTGTTACAAAAGTTACGCCACCAAGGTTACGAACGGAGTTTACCCAGCCGGCGATTGTTACCTTTTCGCCAACGTTTTCCATGCGGAGTTGTCCGCAGTTGTGTGTTCTGTATTTGTTGTATGTCATAGTTAACCTCTTTGCACATTGTGCCAAAAGTAGTATAGTGACCTAATTATACAATGTATTTGTAAATATTGCAACTTTTTGAGATGGTTTTGTGGACAAAAAGGACATTTGTTCGCGGTTATGTGGCAAGTTTGAAATATTTGCGCGCAATTGCTGTTTAGGTGGGCAAAATGTATGATATTGACATAATTTTGCTATAATTGATTGGCAAAATGCAGTTTGGCACTTGTCAAAGAATGCACGTTGTGGTATCATTAGAGCATCATCAAAGGGAGTTTTTCAACTGCGCATTTGCGTTGGTTGAAATTGTGTAAAAAATGTTTGGATGGCTTGTTGTTAACAGTTTTATGAAAAAGGACAAGTTTGTGGATTTGTACAACTTGCTGATGGCCTCGGCAAGCGAGCGCACAATCCAACTTGAACTGGTAACCACCACCGACCTACTTTGCGAGGTAGGTGCACCTTTGCCACGCCCAAAACCAGATTTTGCCATCTTTTGGGACAAAGACACCGTGCTTGCGCAAAAGATTGAAAGCCAAGGCATACCCACCTTCAACAGCTCCACCGCCATTGCCCTTTGCGACAACAAGATTTGCACAGCCATTGCTCTAACAGAACACCACGTGCCCCATCCAAGGACAATTGTTGCGCCAAAAACCTTCGAAGGTGTGGGCTACAACGACGACAAATTCCTAAAAATTACGGGGGACGTGCTTGGTTTTCCGCTGATTGTAAAGGAGGCGTACGGCTCCTTTGGGCAACAAGTTTACCTTGCAAACAACTTTGACGAGCTAACGCAAATTGTTGCAAAAATTGGCCACAAGGACTTTTTGATGCAGGAGTTTGTGGCCACAAGCGGTGGTCGTGACGTGCGCGTAAACGTGGTAGGCGACAAGGTGATTTGCGGTATGCTACGTCAAAACGACAAGGACTTCCGTTCCAACATTACAAACGGTGGCACCGCTTGCACAATCGAGTTAACAGCCGAGCAAAAGGAAGTTGCTTTGAAAGCAGTTAGAGCCCTTGGTTTGGACTTTGCCGGCGTGGACGTTATGTTTGGAGAAGATGGCCCAATTGTGTGCGAGGTTAACTCCAATCCGCACTTTAGGAGCACACTCGACTGCACCGGTGTGGACATGAGTAAATACATCATGGACCACATTGTAGCAAAGTTGAATAAGTAAATCCTACACAAAATTTGTGTACACTTTAACTCAATATGCAATTAACAAACCTTGGACATATTCTTGAATATGTTCGAGGTTTTTTGTTGTTGTAAATATTGCAAAATTTCCTTGCTTAGTCTACAAAAAAACACCTCCATAAATAGTTGTTGTCACTTACTAAGCACTGCTATCCCACTCTAAATAAAAAACATCCCCACCAATTTATCCTTGGTGGGGATGTAAAATAACGGAAACTATTGTGTTATTGTTGAGAGTGATTACACTCCAACATTTGGCACGCACACCACACAAAGCTACAAGCTTGCGTGACCATGATTGCAACTGCCAAATTACACTATTATTTTTGTTACTATTTAGCAAAACTGAGCAAGTATTCGTTAAGTTCAACGTACAAGTTTTCTTGGAATGGTCCATACAAACCACAGTAGTTCAAAACTTGTTGGTATGTAGCGTTAACTTCGCGATTGCCTTCGTAGTCTGTTGTAACAAATCTTTCGTCATCGGAGAAGCTAAACAACTTGAGGTAACTATCTTTTGCAGCTTCGAAACCTTCAGTCATTGCCTTTACGTAGATACCTACGGATGGAAGAGCACTCATAGCGTAGCTGATGTAGTAGCATGGAGAACTTACAACAACAAAGCTCCAGTATTCGTCATTGAGGTATTGACCAACACCATATTCGTTGAGCAAGCATGTGAACAAGCTTTGGTATTCGCTAGAGTCGATACCATCAGTAAAGTCTTTTCCGCCGTAGCTACCATCGTAGTAGTTTGTGTAAACAGAGTACTCGAACTCGTCAACTGCAGTAGCAAGGATGGAGATAGCCAACATGTTGAACAATTGATCCCAAACAAGGCCATTGTACATCTTGTCATTCTTGAGGTAATCCTCGAGGTATGCCAAGAACAACATTTCGTTACCTTGAGATTGAGTTTCGCTGTGGTCCATAGATACGGAGATATCGCTGTTGTATACGTTGTCGTAGTAGTGACCAAATTCGTGAACAAATGTGAACGCACCACTGTAGCTACCTGGGCCAAAGTACAAGATTGTAGCATCTTGTGCTGGGATGTAGTAGCTGAATGCAGCATCTCTCTTACCTGTGTAGTAGTTACCGTTTTCCATCAATTTGCTTGCATGGTGATGGAAGTCGATTGCCTTACCAGCAGTTCCTGCAGGTGCTTTGAGTTGTTCGAGATAGCTACCAACAATGGACAATGTGATATCGTCTTCGAAGATGGAGCTTTCTGTCAAAGCTTTGTAGATTTTGTATTCCAGTGTGTAGGAACCAAACTTAGGTTCACCGTATTCGAGGTAGTTGTTTACGATAATTTCGAATGTAGGCTTGATGTAAGTCTTGATGTAGTTACGCATCTTAGCAACATCAGCAGGAGAATATTCTCTTTCGTAAACATTTTCGTAAGCATACTCTGGGTAGTTGTTGTAACCAGACAATTTAGCCAATTGGTTGTTGAGGGAAACAAACTCTGCATACATTTCAAGGAAATCCTTGTCTGTTGCAGGGCTACTGATTTCTTCGCTGGCAATTTCGATTTCAGTAAGTCTTTCGTTAATTGCAGCATATTCGTCGTTACCGTATTGGTCGGACATTGCCAAAGCCATTTGGATATCTTCTTCCGTCCAACCATCTTCTTCGCTGAAGAAGTATTCACGATATTGTGTTTCGTAAATAAGACGGAACAACTTGTAGTAGTCCTTGATCATGTTTGTACGTACGTCAGAAATAAATTCGAATTTTTCATCAGTACCATTTTCGCCATCATATTGATAGAGGAATACTTGTGCGTATTGGTATTGTTCTGTTACGTATTCAAGTTGTTCGTAGAATTTGTCGTAGAAGTTGTGTTCAAATTCCTTGTTAGCATCGTACAATGCGCTTGGCTTAGCCCATGCGTGAGCTGTTGCATCGTACTTAGCTGCGGACTCGATTGCGTCAATCAAATCAGCGTAGATACTGTCGATTTCCGCCTTCTTATCCTCGTTGAATGTGTAAACAAACACGTCTTCGTAGATGTTTTTGTTTTCAAGACGATCTACGGCAGTGAAACAACCGTTGGCGCACAATACGTTGAGGTAACCAACTTTGGAGAAGTCGTGACCTGTTGCTGGGTAGTTACCGCGTTGTTCTTCGTAGCCACAAACGCATGCGTAGAGGTCGTAGCCTTCCTTATCACAGTAGCGGTATTCCTTTTGCAATTTCATGTCGTGTGTGTGGTCGGCAGAAATTACCCAATGTGCATACAATTGTACACCATCGGTGATGATGGTTTTGTTTGTGTATTGAACACCATCTTCGCGAGCATCAAACCAACCAACGAACGTGTAGTATTCGCGAGTAGCTGTTGGAAGCTCTGTTGGGAAACCACGGTATGTAGTGATGGACTTGATTTCTTCTGCGCCTTCGTAGTTGGCGTCAAATTTGATGTACACCTTACCAGATTTTTTCCAGCTAGCGTAAACAACCTTGTCAGCTGTGATTTCCGCTGCGCTATCCCAAGGAATAGTACCTTCCTTATCCTCAAACCAACCGAGGAATTTAGCGTACTTGTTTGTAGGATCTGCAGGTGGAGTAACCAAACCGTTGTCAGTTTCAACTACAATTGCTTCGTTACCGTCTTGTGTATCGAATGTAACTTTGAACTTTTGTGGTGGGTCTTGTTGACAAGCAACACCAAGCAAAGTAACAACAATAAGCAAAACAGCAAGCATTACTGAAGTTATACGTTTCATAAATTCATCCTCCTATGAATAAATTTGCACCTATTATAACCCTACATAACATTGATTGTCAACAAATCTAGGGCAATCTTTGTATTTTTTATTACATAAAAAAATACCCAGGCTATTGCCAAGGTATTTCTAAGTGCAATTTGTTGTGTAAAAAAATGGCAAACTGCTTGCATAATTGTGCTTTGCAAATGGCAACTTGATTGATTTGTTTGTGCAATTTGCCGTAGACACATCGGTAAAACTGCTACTAACGCACACCAAACTTGCAGTTGACGCCAACAATTGTTACTTTTGTTTGCTCTTTTTGCCCTTTAGTAGGCTTGTGATGATGCCCACTTGCATACGATGTGGCAAACAACTCAAAAGACGTAAACCAAAGTTTCGGTTGAGGTTGTACACGTACTTTGGCTTTTTGGCGCAAACTGCCTTGGCAACCAACTTTGCAACGCGCTCGGGCTTGACGTGTTTGGACTCAACCGCATTAACAATGCCCAAAAACTTGCGCGAGTTTTCCGCATACAGCTGGGTGTTGTCGCAAAAGGCGTTGATGTTTGCCATGGTGTCATCCAACAGTTGCGTCTTTACTGCGCCGGGGCGGATGATGGAAACATGCATGCCCAGCAAAGACACTTCCATACGCAGGGAAAATGCGTACTTTTCCAAAGCGGACTTTGTAATGCCGTACAGACCTGTAAATGGCAAAGGATTTAGCGGAGCAAGTTCGCTAGAAGTGATAACAAATCTGCTACCCTTTGTCATCAATGGCGCAAAAATCTTGTTTACGCGGTACACACCAAAAAAGTTGATGTCGAAAATGTTTTGGTAATCACTTTCGGAGATTTCCAAAAGGGAGTTCATGCGGTAAATTCCCGAAGTGCACACCACCGCGTGCAAGGTTATTTGCGCATCTTTCAGTTGCTCGAATATGGCTTGTAGACCGTCAAAATCGCGCACGTCCCCGCAAAAATAGGTGATGTTGTCCACCGCGGGAGTTTCGTGGATATCGATGCCAACAACGGCAAATTGCTTTTGTACAAGGTGGGTGCAAATGGCCTTGCCCATGCCACCATTGCAACCAACGACCAAGATGTTTTTCATAGAGTACCTCACTAGATATGCTAATTATACAACATCTAACCCAACTTGGCAAGGGCATAATGCAAAATATTTGTTGTTTAGTTTTCCTACAAAAACAGCACACGTATCGACAAAAAAGGACCTTGACGAGCATGTCAAAGTCCTTTTGAAATCTACTATTTAGTTATACATTGCTGTGCAAAAAACCCTCAACTTGCAAGGTGGGAGTGGCCATCTTTTGAGTGGGATTGGGTAGCATTTCCGCAAGCAAAAGCATCACTCCGTAGGTAAGCCCTGGGCCCAAGTTAAACATGTGACAATCAAGCAAGCTTGCAAGCAGGTGTGCCAAAATTCCCATTGCCAAAATTGTTTTGTGAGGGGCGGGGTTTTTGACAATCAACTTGACTGTTTGGTAACGATGGAAGCCATACGCCACAAATCCAACAATACCGCAAGATGCAAGCAGTTGCACTACTGTGTTGTGGTATCTTGGCGGGATAAAGTAGCCCTCCTCGGGGATAACACCCGTGCCGTGTTGGCCAAATTGTCCTACACTGCCGTAGAA
Source organism: Clostridia bacterium (assembly GCA_017409765.1). GTDB lineage: Bacteria > Bacillota > Clostridia > Christensenellales > CAG-314 > Fimimonas. The sequence goes on from JAFQSA010000010.1 coordinate 64,685, forward strand.
ACCATTACCAAAGAAGGGGGCTTCCAAAAATTGTCTAAGACCGATGCTGTACATATTCCAACGGTCGTTATCCTTGATTCCTTGGGAAATCATACTGTACAAGATGGATCGTGTGTTGGGCGCAACCAACATTGCAACAAAGGTGACAATCATAACAGCGTAGATGGATACAAAGGCAATTGTCAAATGCTTGTGCTCCGCCTTTGCAGAGTAGACAAAGGTAAACACCGTGCAAGCAATGTACACCAAACATCCTGCGCCAATTGCGCCACGGCTTTGGGAAAGCACCACGCCCACCAGCAAAATGCTGGCAAGTAGCACAAATCTCCAAGCGCGAGCTTTGGTAGATGCAAAGTAGAATGGCGCCGGCATAAGCATTGCCATCATACCGCCAACGTTGTTGTACACGCCCCAACCGGACTCTAGCAGTCCGCGCTCAAACGTGCCTTCCAAAATTCGTTGCAATACGTGTGGTTTGAGGTACATGCCCACAACTTCGGCAAACATGCCCAGGCCAACGATGGTAAATAGTTGTGCACCATCGGCAACTTTGCGCTTGGACCAATCCACCGTGTAGAAAAAGAAAAAGTAGGTTGCGCACAACGATGCAATTTGCACCAAAGCAAACAGCAACGTGCGGATGTAATCGTAGTGGCTAAAAATGCCCGAAAGAACATAGCCAATGCCCAGCACCAAAAATCCCGTTGCTAAAATTGGGTTGTGCTTGTTGTTGCGCTTTACAACAACCACTTCGAAAATCACTCGTGCTACAAGGCAAATCACAGCAATCACCAAAATGGTGACAAGTTGTGCAACGCCTTGTGGTGTGGAGAAGTCGTTGTTGCCGTAGTCCGCGGCGGGATTGTTGCCTGCGGAGAACAACATGTAGCCACAACAAAACATTGGCATGATGGGCCAGCCATCCTCTGCAAACAGGGTGTTGACAATTGCCAACGCAAGGTAGCTCCACATCACCACAAACTCCAACGACAAAAGGTTGGACATCACCATCAGTAGCACAACAGTTGCTGTGTACCAAGGGGAGTAGAGATACTTGTTGACATTTTGCACCACCTTGCTTTTGTTTAGTTTTGGATAAAAATAAGTAAGCATAGTAGTAAGTTTGATGGCAAACAAATGTTGCCACAGTCCAATTTGACGGGCTTACAAGTTGATTTTTTTGTACTCGCTAAGGATGTTTTCCATGCGCTCGTAGGTGCTTGTTAGCGATGTTTTGTTACATCGCTAGCAGTTTCTATCACAAAATTTGCAAAAATTACACACCAATTTGCGCACAAAAAGTTACAATGTGTGTGGTTTAGGATACTACTATTTGGTAAAATTTACAAGTGTTTTAAGTAAAAAACTGTATTTTGCGGTTGAATTCTGTTATATTTTGGGCAATTTTGGGAAAATTTAGTGCAAAAGTGAAAAAATGTCATAGATATTTTCAAAGTAGTTTACAATTTGCAAAATTTGGTGTATAATGTAGTAGCAACAAGGTTTCAACCACAAAACACGTCACGCCAACACCCCAAAGGTTTGTTAGCAATGTGCGAACTTGGGGCTGTTTTTAGATTCGCCCGGCGTACAGTAGGCAAGATAAGCGTACCGCAGTGCATCTGCGACATCAAGGCAAACCTAAATTAACTGCTAACAATAGCATTCGCCCTTCCTACGGAATGGCATACGCTGCGTAGTTTAACCCAGCGCGTGGACCTTGGCTCCTTTGCGAGGCTAAGTGATCCGCGTCAGATTTCGCAAATAGGTAGCATTCGGCTGGCGCACTGATAGTTACCGAAACTCTAAGGTGTCTTGACACGGCAAGTTTGTTTGCTTTCTTCGTCGTGTGACAGCAAAAGCAGACTGTGTACGGAGAAAGTTTTGTTGGCTTACGTTGGTACACGGGTGCAAGTCCCGTCAGCTCCACCATAAGAAAAGCAAAGGTTTGATACAAAAGTATTGAACCTTTTTTTCTTTTAACTGAAACAACTACAGAACGAAAGGTCTATCAACGGAACGATAGATATTACCAAGGTTTTTTCGTTATACGGTAAGCGAATGTATTGAAAAAATGCGATTTTTGTGCTATAATAAATTAAAGGATAAATAAGAATTTGACGAAGGAGATGTGCAATGAGCAACAAAGACATTATAAAATATTTTTACGAAGTGGTTGTCTCCGAAAACCTGCTTGATGAGCTTCATAAATACATCTCAGA